>PKTA01000191.1:0-6180 GCA_002869365.1 Marinilabiliales bacterium
ATAATCATGATAATATCTTACTGTCATTCCGTGGTTTACAACAATTCTCATTTTATCAGCCAATTCATCATCATTGGTAAAAATGGCACCGCCGTCGCCGAAAGCACCCAGGTTTTTCGATGGGAAAAAAGAGGTACATCCAATATGGCCTATCGTTCCTGCTTTTTTTGTATTTCCACTTTTCGGACAAGTGTAATCTGCGCCAATAGCCTGAGCAGTGTCTTCAATAATATAAAGGTCGTGTTTTTTAGCAATTTGCTTTAATTCATGCATTTTAGCGCACTGACCAAAAAGGTGAACAGGAATTATTGCTTTTGTTTTAGATGTAACAGCATTTTCAACTGCCACAGGATCTATATTGTAGGTGTCGGGTTCAACATCAACCAAAACGGGAGTGAGTTGCAACAATGCGATTACCTCTGCTGTGGCAATAAAAGTAAATGATGTGGTAATTACCTCGTCGCCAGGTTTTAAATCCAAAGCCATAAGCGCAACCTGTAAGGCATCGGTTCCGTTGGCACATGGAATTACATGCTTAACGCCTAAATACTCTTCAAAATTCTTTTGAAATGATTTTACAGCAGGACCTCCAATAAAAGAGGCTTCATTCATGATTTTTAAAATAGCCTCATCAACTTCGGGCTTTATCTTTTTATACTGACCAACCAGGTCAACCATATTGTATTTCATATACTAATTATTAATGTTAACTTTTTAACAACTGCAAAAGTATAAATTTTGACAATAGTTGGGGGGATTTTTTTATAAATAGTTTACTTACCGAGTTGCAAGTTTCTAATCACTGGTCGATGGTCATCAGTCATTAGTTATTAGTCACGGGTCATTAGATGATTTTTAATTCATAACTCACAATTCATAATTCATAACTATTGCGTACTCGATAAACTTTAGGCACTTATAACTCTATTATGTCATCCCGAATGAGGATCCCGAGAACTCGGGCTAAGAAGAGGAATCTCCTTTCGTGTTACTAGCATTTATCTCCAAACAATTATCCATTTGATTTTCTGATCCTTTGATCTTCTAATCTTATAAACTTTTAGTTTTTGGTTTTTCACTTTTAATTTCTCACAAAACGAACCTGCAACCTGCTATCTTGCAATATGTAACTTTTTCTTTTAGGACTTTAGCCTTTCACTTTCATACTTTCCTTCATATTTTTCCGTTCCTTTATTCCACGAAAAAATGTAGGTTTGCATTAAATATTAAAAAATTATGAAGCGGGTAATTTTACTGTTTTTATCAATTTGTTTTATTTCCTTTAATTCAGATGCTCAGACTAATGCGGCTGATTCGGCTGTCAGTGCTTTTATCCCTAATTTTGGTTACTCTTTCCAGTTGCCTGGTGGTGATGTAGCTAAAACTTTTGGAAATAACTCTACGATTGGTGGAGGTTTTTTTTATAAAAGCAAATCGAATATCCTATTGTCGCTGGATATGAATTATATTTTTGGGAATAGTGTAAAAGATGCGAAAAGTATTTTGAGTATGGTTATAACCGATCAGGATCATATTATTGATGGCAATGGTACTTATGCGCTTTTTTCTCTTTACGAAAGAGGTTATACTTTGAATTTTAGGTTTGGGAAAATTTTTGATTTCTTGAGTCTTACACCAAATTCCGGATTAATGCTAATGGGTGGCGTAGGATATATGGAACACAGATTAGTTATAGATAATCAGTTTCATACGGCTCCTCAAATTTCAGACGACTATGCTAAAGGCTACGATAGGCTAACGGGAGGAATTAATATAAATGAATTTGTAGGTTATTTTTATATGGGAAAATCAAGAATATTGAATTTTTATGGAGGTTTTGAATTTTTCCAGGGATTTACCAAGAGTAAAAGAGACTATGTTTTCGATTTACAAAAGAAAGACACAGAAAATAAACTGGATTTATATTTTGGATTCAAAGTAGGATGGATGATACCAATTTTTAATCGTGCTCCCGACAAATACTACTATTATTAATGCGATTTATTTACAATATTTTCATATTTGTATATCGCCTGGGTATAGGAATAACGGCTATCTTTAATGCTAAGGCTTCGCTATGGGTAAAAGGCAGGAAGTCGGTATTGAAAAGAATTGCGAAGGCAGTTAATCCCGGGGAAAACATAATATGGTTTCATTGTGCAAGCCTGGGTGAATTTGAACAGGGCCGACCAATAATTGAACGGATAAAATCCAGTCATCCCGAAATAAAGATATTTCTGACTTTTTTCTCTCCTTCGGGTTACGAAATAAGAAAGAATTATAAAAGTGCAGATTATATTTTTTATTTACCCTACGACTCACCCCGCAATGCGAAACGATTGGTGGAAATTGTAAAACCCCAAATGGCAATTTTTGTGAAATATGAATTCTGGTTCAATTATTTTATACAGCTGAAGAAGAATAGTATCCCACTTTATCTTGTTTCGGGAGTTTTTAGAAAAGATCAGCATTTCTTTAAAAGTTGGGCTTACTGGCAAAGAAACCAGTTGAAGAATTTTGATTATTTCTTTTTACAGGATGAAAATTCAGCCTCTCTGCTTACAAGCATTGGCTTTAATAATAATATGGTTACAGGTGATACTCGTTTTGATAGAGTTAGTGAAATTGTTGACGAGAAAATAGATTTGCCAATTATTGAGAAGTTTAAAAGTGGAAAATCAGTTTTATGCGCCGGTAGTTCTTGGCCACCAGATGAAGATATTATTTTGGATTATTTAAATTCAAGAACCTCAGAATCTACAAAAGATTTGAAATTGATAATTGCCCCACATGATATTAGCACTAAACATCTCGATGAACTATTAAAGAAATTTAAGAATTATAAACCCCTTTTGTATTCGAAATTAAAGCCGAACAGCGAAAAACTTGCTGGCAGTAAGATACTTATTATAAACAGTATAGGCCTTCTGAATAAATTATATCGTTTTGCTGATATTGCCTATATTGGAGGTGGATTTGGAGTTGCAATTCATAATCTTCTGGAGCCTGCTGTTTATGGTATCCCGGTTATTTACGGACCTAATCATAAAAACTTTCGTGAAGCTATTGAACTTGCTGAAAGCCAGGGCGGATTCCCCATTAATAATAAGGTTGATTTTAAAAATATTATGAATAAACTTCTTAGTGATAAGGATTTTTATGAAATGTATGCCACAGCTGCAGGTGAGTATATTAGTAAGAATACAGGTTCGTCAGATATGGTATTGAAAAAACTTGAATTGGATTATCGCGGATGAAATAAAGTTCCACTGGGGATAAATTTCTTATAATAAATAATATCTTAAACTACTAAAGTCTATCTTTTAGTCCGGCCTCTTTTTATCAAATTCTGAATAGAAGCGAAAGCTTAGAAAGAAAGAGAAGTTACGAAGAATGAGTAAATCGCTCTTTCGTCTTAGTTTTTGTGAATATGACGGATGCAGATAAAAATAAGCCTTGAGATTTTTGTTTCGTTTTTGAGTCAAGTCAAAAATGAAAAGCCCTTCCGGCTTGAGGAAAAGTGCAAAACAATTAGTTTAACATATGTAATTTCTATTGTAGCTAAAGTTCTTTGAGATATAACTTAATCCATAAATTTCCAAAATAAAATAACATCAGGACACAAAAAAACTGTCAATAATAAAAATACTACCGACAGTTTGTTTAAATCTTTAAATAAGTTTTAGGCCTTATAGTATCCATCGGCGGCTGCATCTTTTAATGCTGCACTAATGCCTTTTTTGTTGATATTACGAATACCGGCTGCACTTACCATGAGTTTAACCCATTTATCTTCCTCAGGTATGTAAAACTTCTTAACCTGTAGGTTAGGATGAAATTTTCTTTTAGTCCTGCTATTTGAGTGTGATACGTTATTTCCTGATATCACTTTCTTTCCTGTTATCTGACAAATTCTCGACATTTTTCCTTTATTTTATAGTGTTTAAAAAGGGAGTGCAAAGAACGTAATATTTTTTTAATTTACAAAGTTACTTTCGAAATTATTTTATTTCGCAATTGAATTTTCAGAAAAATTTGCAACACGCTAGTAATTAGCACCTTTAGAGATGTATGTTTTTGATAAATTAAATGTTTTTAAAAAATATACTTGCAATAGTGGTTTCTAAAATATTAATACTTTTGAAAAAAAACAGAAAACAATATGCCACACGACTTTTTAAAGGATTTTAATGATCCAATAGCCAACAAATGTGATACTTATATCGAAGTCATTAAGAATCGCACTTTACATCAGCCGGATCATATTGTTTTCAGGTTTCTTGAAGATGGCATAAATGAAACAGATTCATTTACCTATAGAAAGTTAGAAACCCGTTCAAAAGCCCTGGGAGCAGAATTACAGAAGAATGGTAAAAAGGGTGACAGAGTTTTGTTGCTCTTTCCTCCTGGATTGGACTATATAGCCTCAATGTTCTCATGTTTCTATAGTGGTTTTATTGCGGTTCCTGCCTATCCACCAAGACGTAATAGAAAAATTCATCGCCTGAATACGATTATACAGGATTCAGGATCCTCCATTTGTATAATTTCCAGACAAGTTTATTCGGATATAGAAAGGAATTTCTCAGATCATGAAAACCTCAAGGATATCAAATGGATAATTTACGAAGATGTTGAGGATGATCAGAGTAAGTTTTTTGCTGATACTGAAATTTACCCGGAAGACATTGCATTGCTGCAATATACTTCCGGTTCAACCGGGAATCCTAAAGGGGTGATGGTAACTCAGTTAAACCTGCTTTATAACTCAGAGTATATCCGTCAGTCCTTTGAGTTTGATACTGGTTTGGTAGGAGTTAACTGGCTTCCTGTTTTTCACGATATGGGGTTGATAGGAGGGATTCTGCAGGTGGCTTATCTTGGTGCCGTGAATATTGTCATTCCTCCAGTTGCCTTTCTGAAAAACCCCTTGAACTGGCTTAAAACTATGGATAAATATGGCGGCAATACTGGTGGGGCTCCAAATTTCGGATTTGAATATTGCATAGATAAAATTTCTCAGGAGGAGAAATCCAATCTTAATCTTAAACAGGTAAAAACTTTTTTCTGTGGTGCAGAACCTATTCGTAAGCCCACAATGGAAAACTTCCATAAGGAATTTGAAATAGAAGCCAGACAACTGTATCCTGTTTATGGCATGGCCGAAACTACACTTATGGTTAGTGGAGGCTATCAAAGTGCGAAACCAAAGTATTTGAGGCTTGATCAGGATGAACTTTCAAAAGGAAATGTAGTTGAAGCAGAAGAAGGAAGTGAACGTATAGCAGATTTTGTTGGTTGTGGCCATACATGGATGCAAACAAAAGTTGAAATTGCAGATCCTGAGACTTTTAATAAATTACCTGAAAATAAAATTGGTGAAATTTGGGTTTCGGGACCAACGGTTACAAAAGGCTATTGGAATAAACCTGAAGAAACAGAACGTACTTTTAATGCGTTTATAAATGATAGTAATGAAGGTCCATTTTTAAGGACTGGCGATTTGGGTTTTTTTCGTGATAATGAACTATATATCACAGGAAGATTAAAAGATTTGATAATTATAAGGGGTTTAAATCACTACCCCGGAGATATTGAATTTTCCATACAAAATAGTAGTCCTGATTTTCGAAAAAATGGCGGAGCAGCCTTTTCTGTCGTGAAAAACAGTGAAGAGAAATTGGTTGTAGTACAGGAACTTGAACGTACTGCCCTCAGAAATGATAATCATGATGAATTGATTTCCCTGATCAGAGAGGTGATTTCCGAAGAATTTGAATTGGATGTTTATGCAGTTTGTTTGATAAGAACCGGTAGCATACCTCTCACCTCAAGTGGAAAAATACAGCGGCGACAAACTAAATATGATTATTTGAATAATGATTTAAATATTGTTAAGCATTGGAGTCGTGATGAGGATTTAGATATTGATGATTCTGATGAAGAAGATTTCACCGAACCCAGCGAAGAAGCCATAAAAGAATGGTTAATAAACTGGATTATTCGTAATCATCAGTTCCGTCGTGATGAAATCGATCTTGACAAAAAAATAATGTCTTATGGCGTGGATTCATTATCTGCCGTAACCCTTGAACAGGAAATAAGTGAGAAATTCGGCTTCCAATGGCATGTTTCTTCATTTATGCTAAATCCGAGTATTAATATACTGGCTAAGGAGGG
>PKTA01000191.1:6188-33086 GCA_002869365.1 Marinilabiliales bacterium
AAGGCTAAGGGCTAAAGTCTAAAGGCAAAAGTGGGAAAGGCTAAAGTTTAAAGTGTCAACAAAAAATGTTATATGTTGCATGGTGGCAGGTTTGTTAAGTGATAAACTATAGGTTTATAGGATCAGAAGATTAGATGGGCTAACATTTGGATATAAATGCTCGAAACCCGCGACCTACATCATCACGTCATTCCGAACCCCAGCTATAATATTTTTTTATTCCCAAAAAGTTGATGGGGTGAAGGAATCTGATTTAAGGCGATAAAAGTTTATAAGTTCAAAGAACTAAAGAATCAGAAGATTATATGGGCTAACATTTGGATATAAATGCTTTAAAGTTAAAAACTTCGACTTATAGATTGCATAGATTAGTACGATTTATTATAGTAACTCATTATAAAGATTATTGAATTCCTTCTTATGTATTATTGGTTTTGGTATTCTATAAATTCCTAAATTTGAAAGCAAAAATCAAATATTGATAATGAAGCCTACTTATAACTTATTCCAAATATTTTTTATTATTTATATTGTAAATCACAAGAAATCAATCATTTCCTATACTAAAATAATAGTAATGATCAGTTTGATATTATTATCATCTGCAGATAGTATATATGCTCAACTATCTGGTAATTACACAATTGGGCCAGAAAGTTCTGATTATTCAACATTTACAGATGCTATTAGTGATTTGCAAAATCAGGGTCTGGCTGGTGATATTACTTTTTTTGTTAAACCCGGAAATTATTATAATGTTAATGTTCAGAATATTGAAAACGACAGTGCATATAATATTGTTTTTAATTATGATGGAACACCAAATGATTCAGCATCAATTATAGGGTATCTAAAAGTTAATAACTCTCCTTATGTTACCTTTAGGGGTTTTAGCATTTTTCCCGCAGAAGGACAGGAAACCTCCTGTATAAATGCATCCATGTCAACATATTTTACTCTTGATAGTTGTAATATTCTCAATATTTATAATAATGAGTTTGATTATGATGAAGGCTTAATTTTACTTGATTTCCCTTGGGATGGGCCGTATTATGTAGCAAATATTAGTAATTGCAAAATTTCGTCTCCTGAGGAAACAATTGTAATTGATGGTAAAAAAGGCAGTATTTGGATTCGCAATAATATAATTACGGGGTTTGTTAGTAATACCTTCAATGGAGGATCAAAACACTGGATAAATAATACTTTTAATTTAACTGATTGGGATTTCGATTTTACTGGGCAGGAGTTTATTGGGAATACATTTTACTTTAATAGTATTTTTCAATTAAGAATAAAAGGCAATTTTTTCGAAAATGAATTTTATACTGATGTTGATTTAACGGCAAGTAACGTAACGGGAAATATCTTTCATGATGAAATAGATATGAAATGGTGTAATAACGCTAATGTTACAGGAAATATATTTAAAAGCAATTTTAACTCAATATATAGTCATGGAATAAAAGTCAAGAATAATATATTTAATGAAAATGTTAGTTTTAATAATGATAATACAACTTTTGGTAATAATATTATTTATGATACTGTTGAATTTACCCATGGTCCTGGCCAATTAATTTTTAATAATAATTTTCACAGAAATTCACGTTTGGAATTATGGTATACAGGTGGAGTTTTAAAAAATAATAATATTGCCAGTTTGTGGATAGTCCCTTCAAATATTCCCGTATGGACAATAGAATTCAATAACTTTATTGGTGAAGATTATGCTAGTGTTTGTTGCTATGGCGATAGCGCTTATTTTTTTAACCCTATGTATACCGATGAAGATCAGCTCTATACAAATAATACAATGCTAATTGGAAAGGGTGGAGAATTTAGTTCGGGTTTTAAGTATGATATAGATAGTGTTGAGCGTAAAAACCCATGTACAATTGGTGCTAATGAAGTTTGTTTTAACTGGCAAGTAGAAAATATTTATTTAAAATGCTACGATTCAGTTCAACTGGATTTATGTGTGGATACTTTAACAGATATGTATTGGTCGCCAAATGATTTATTTCCTGATTCAACATCAGTAAATCCAATCATTCATCCAAATGATGATGCAATGATTTATTTAAAGGATTTTGATGAAAATATTATCGATTCATTACTAATAAATGTGGAAGCATCTTTGCCAACAGCCGAAGCAACTTATACTATTCAAGGATTTACCGTAGATTTTAATAATATTTCTCGTTGTGCTAGTCAGTACTCTTGGGATTTTGACGATGGTAAATTTTCTACAGATAAATCGCCTACACATGTTTATGAGACAGGAGGCTCTTATAATGTTATTCTTACTGCAATAAATAGTTTGGATGAAGAGGATTATTATGAAATTAGTATCATGGCTTTAGGAATAAATGAAGGTAGCGTTTTTGCAGAAGATATTAAACTATATCCAAATCCTTTAAGATCGAAATTGTTCGTGGAGTCAGCCTACGAAATAAATGGGATTTCAATATTTACAGTAAGTGGGAAGTTGGTTTATAAGCAAACAATAGAAAATAAAAGAAATTTTGAATTGAATTTAAATCAGTTGCAAGATTCATATTACGTAATTAAGATTAATACTGCGCAAGGTATTTTTATAAAGAAATTGATCAAAATTAATATTTGATTGAAACAAACCTGCACTCTGTAACCTACAACTCAAAAGGAGATTCCTCTTCGTCTCCCGAGTTCTCGGGATCCTCATTCGGAATGACGTGTTTGTAATATGAATGGAAAAAAAACACGAAGTCCTTAAACGATTTAATTATCTACCTAAATGAACCTGCAACATGACACTTGTAACATGCAACCCCCCTCCTAAAACTCATCCTCATCAATCTCCCCAAGGCCATTATTTTTCTGGCGATCGAATTTTTCGCAATCAAATTCTATGGAAAGATCTCTAAGAGGTTTTTCAAAATCACCCTGGCTTACACCTAATGAAGGGTCGGCATAAACCTTTTGCATATAAAGGGCCCAAATAGGAAGAGCCATATTAGCACCTTGTCCGAGGGTGATGGATCTAAAGTGAACAGAACGGTCGTCAGCGCCAACCCAAATGCCTGTAACAAGGTCGGGAGTAATCCCCATAAACCATCCGTCACTTTGATTTTGTGTTGTTCCGGTTTTTCCTGCAACAGGATTGTTAAAACCATACTTATATCTTAGTCTGATACCAGTACCGCTTTCCACAACACCTTTCATAAGTTCAAGCATTTTGTATGCTGAAACTTCGTCGAGGGCTTCGGTACGTTCAGGAACAAACTTTTCTAAAACGTTACCATTTTTATCTTCAATTTTTGTAATAAAAGTTGGTTTTACAAATACGCCTTTATTGGCAAATGTGTTAACTGCTCCAACCATTTCGTAAAGGGATAAATCAGGAGTTCCAAGTGCAATTGCGGGCACTGCAGGTATTGGTGATTCTATACCCATTTTACGGCATAATTGAATTACAGCCTGAGGAGAGAATCGTTTCATCAGATATGCTGAAATCCAGTTGTTTGAATTCGCCAAAGCCCATTTTAAGGTTACTTCTTCCCCTATTCTTTTGTCGGAGGAGTTTTTAGGACTCCAAAAAGTACCATCATAAAGTTCAACACTGTATTGTATGTTTGGAACTTTGTAGCAAGGAGAATATTCACCCTCGCTCATGGCAAGCGAATAAAGGAAAGGCTTGAAAGTAGATCCTACCTGCCTGCGACCCTGAATAACATGATCGTATTGAAAGAAACTATAATCGATGCCGCCCACGTAGGCACGTACAAAGCCTGTTCCGGATTCCACAGACATCAGGCCTGCCTGAAGGAAGTATTTGTAATACCTGATTGAATCCATTGGAGTCATAATGGTATCGATCGTACCCTTCCAACTGAAAATTTCCATTTCAACAGGAGTATTGAAAGAATCCATAATAGAGTCCATTCCCACACCTGCATTTCTTAATTTGCGATATCTTTCACTTCGTTTAACTGTTTGGGTAAGAATTTTATCTACTTCAGCCTCAACTTCTTCGGGTTTCAGGTCTTCAAAAACAAAAGGAGCGTAGGTATATCCTTTCCAGTGCGTATAAAAACTGGGTTGCAAATCGCTGGCTAGGTGTTCGCGAACAGCCTGTTCCGCATACCTTTGCAGTTTGGCATTAATAGTAGTATATATCTTTAATCCATCTTTGTAGAGATTATATGGAGTTCCATCGGGTTTAAAATGGGTTTTGCACCATTCTTTAAGTTCGCCTCTTAAATGTTCCCTGAAGTATGTTGCAATTCCTCTGGTATGGCCCAGCATTTTATATCGGGAAACCCCAAGAGGAAGTTGTTTAACAGAATCACGTGTTTCTATATCGATAAACTCATATCTATACATCTGGTCTAAAACAATATTCCTTCTTGTAAGAGCATTTTCAGGATGTAATATCGGGCTGTAGCGTGTAGGTGCATTAACCATTGCTGCTAATAATGCCGATTCCTGTAAATTGAGTGAGTCGGGGGGTTTATTGAAAAATGTAGATGTTGCCGACTTAATTCCAAAAGCATTATGACCGAAGGAAACAGTATTCAGATACATTGCGAAAATTTCCTGCTTCGAATAATATCTTTCCAGTTTGGTAGCGGTAACCCATTCCTGGAATTTACGCATTACAAGTTGAAACTTATTAAGTCTACCTCTGGGGAAAAGATTTTTCGCTAACTGCTGAGTTAGTGTACTTCCCCCACCTGCTGAGTTGCCGGTTAGGATCCCATAAATAACTCTTGCCAAAGCAACTTCATCGATACCTGAATGTTCCTGAAACCTGATGTCTTCTATTGCCATAAAGGCATTTGGCAAGTAGTCGCTTAATTCGTCGTAAGTAATATTTGAACGGTTTTCAATGAAATACGTTCCCATTAATTCTCCATCGGAAGAAATAACTTCTGAAGCCAGATTACTTTGTGGATTTTCCAATTCCTCGAAACTTGGCATTTCCCCAAACCATTCGTTAGCAACACCGTAAAACAAAAGGAAAATAAATGCAAGTCCGGCAAAAAATAAAATCCACAACTTAAATAAGTAGTTGAAGAATTTCTTTTTTACAGGTTTTTTCTTTTCAGAATCTTTAAGTTCAGCCATTTGAATTTTATTTAGAATGTTCTATTCTAATACCAATATCATTTATTTCTTTAAGAGTATCAACACGCATAGCCTGCTGAATTTGAAAAGTATAAGCCCCTTTTAAGGGGAATTTCATTCCTTTAACAATGGGCACCGAGATATCTTTCACATCTCCCCAGCCTTTACCATACCATTTTCCTGATTTATCGGCCAGCACAAACTCAACAGTATCGCGTCCAATATTCCCGTTAGGATATGAAGTACTCATAAAAACATATAAATTGCTGTACCGATAATCCACTGTATGGCGGAGATTTATATAATAATCATAGGTAACCACAGTGTCGTTAATTTCAACATCAAAGCGTGCGGCATCATTCTTATACCATCCGTTTTTGCCCACCTCTCTATTTTGATCGTAAACAGCTCCTGTGGAACAAGAGTAAGCGAAAATAGCCGAAAAAACAAGCAGAATATAGCCTATAATTTTAGTATGATTCATTAAATATGGTTTTAATAATAAATGCAATAACTTAATATTTATTGTTGAAATGAAAAGCTTTTACTGATAACTAACAATATCATTTAATCCTTCATTCTCAGAATCTGAATTTTGCTCCTGCTTTTGAGCATATTGTTCCAATTCATCAATAACTTTACCTTTTTTATTCAGAGCCATTATTTCTTTCACTTCATTTACTGGTATTGCCATCATATTTCCGGGATTATCAACATATGAATACCAGATTATCTTCTTAAAAACATCAGTTTTCATATACATCGCATCTCCCTTTTTGGTCAATAAGGCAGTTTTAGTATCAGGAAATTCTTTAAGAGCATCGATGTAAGAGTCAGCCTCATAGTTAAGACAGCACTTTAATTTACCACATTGTCCGGCAAGTTTTTGAGGATTTAACGAAAGTTGCTGAAGGCGCGCAGAATTTGTAGAGACACTTGAAAAACTACTCATCCATGAAGAACAGCATAATTCTCTTCCACAAGGACCAATTCCACCAAGTTTGGCTGCCTCTTGCCTCACCCCAATCTGCTTCATTTCTATCCGTATGCGAAATGCATCGGCAAGTTTTCTGATTAATTGCCTGAAATCAACTCTTTCTTCAGCAGTATAATAAAATATTGCTTTTGTTTTATCTCCCTGATATTCAACATCATTAATCTTCATTTGAAGTCCCAGATCAATAGCATAAACTCTGGTTTTATGCATTATATTGTCCTCCATTTTCATGGCTTCAAACCATTTTTCTATATCAGCAGGACGGGCATGTCTGTAAACTTTTTTTAATTCAGCAGTTTCCGGATCTACGTCTTTGCGTTTTAATTGCAGATTTATGGCATCTCCCAAAAGGGAAACAATTCCTATATCATGACCTGGAGATGCTTCAACGGCAACAATCTCGCCTTCTTTTAAATCTAGTTCTTCTGTAAATGTGTAAAATTCTTTTCTGCCATTTTTAAAGCGTATTTCAGCGATATAAATTTTCGATGATATAGTGTCGGAATATTCCTGTAACCAGTTATAGGTACTTAATTTACAGCAATTCTGCTGATTAACATTAGGATTTGCCGGATTTGATGTGTCCACAAAACAACAGCCTCGGGCTGAAGAAATGTGTTCTTTATCTATATTGTTGTTATCTAATTCTTCCATTTTTTTATATATTCTGGGTGTTTAAACCTTTGCAAATTTAGTCACAAATTATTAATATATAAAAAATGGTTTATTTCATTAATTTTGATGTTTGATTTAGTTTACTTTTTTTAATCAACAATATTTGAAATATTTTTATGATTCCTTCAGTAACAGATATATACGCTCAAAAAAATTATTTTAACGAAACTTCCTTCGCCCTTTTAATGCGTAAAAGAATTTATCAGATACTTCTTATTTCAAGTGTTTATGATGCTTTTATGCTGGAAGAGGATGGTCGTATCGACGAACAAATCTTCTATGAGTATATGTCGCTCAACTTGAGATTCCCTCCGCGCTTCATTCTTGCTACTTCAAAAAAGGAGGCTATGGAAACACTTGAGGAGGAATCAATTAATTTGGTTATTTGTATGCTAAGTGCTGAGGAAAAGGAAACCATTAATTTAACAGCACAGATAAAAGATATATATCCTGATATTCCTATTGTTGTGCTAACTCCTTTTTCGAGGGAGGTAAGCATAAGGCTTGAGAGCACCGAATTTAAGTCGTACGACTATTTGTTTAGTTGGCTTGGAAATGCCGATTTACTATTGGCCGTTATCAAGTTGATAGAGGATAAAATGAATGTGGAGCACGATGTGGAAGCCGTTGGGGTGCAGACAATTATACTTGTAGAGGACAATATCAGGTTTTATTCCAGTTATCTTCCAAATATGTATAAAATTATCTTCAAGCAGTCGAAGTCGTTTATGCGTGAAGGCCTCAATGAGCACCAGAAGATGATTAGAGCCAGAGGAAGACCGAAGATATTGCTTGCTACAAATTTTGAAGAAGCACTTAGTCTTTATGAAAAATACAGAGAAAATCTGCTTGGTATAATTTCCGATATAAATTATATGCGTGCTGGAGTAAGAGATAAGTTCGCCGGTTTTAAACTGGCAGAAATAATTAAAAAAGACAGTTCTCTCACACCAATTTTATTACAGTCGTCGGAACCTGATAATAGGCAAAGAGCAAAAAAAATGAAGGTTGGATTTCTGGATAAGAACTCCCCTAAGTTAACTTATGAATTGCGTGAGTTTATAAAGCAGTATTTTGCTTTTGGAGATTTTGTTTTTGTATGCCCCGATACCGGAGAAGCCGTTGAGCGGGCTGGTAGTTTGAGGGAGTTGCAGGAGAAAATATTCCAAATTCCTGAAAATTCTCTAAGATATCATATAGAACGCGATCATATTTCTAAATGGCTAAGAGCCAGAGCATTATTTTCTATTTCAAGTCTTTTTAAATCCTTCTCTCCCGATGATTTCGAAAACAGTTACCAAATTAAACAGTTTATCTTCGATGCCATTGCCAATTTCCGTATGGCTAAAGCCAGAGGTGTAATATCGAAATTTAACAGAGAAACTTTTGATGAATACTTTACAATTTCCCGTATAGGGGAAGGTTCCATAGGTGGTAAGGCCAGAGGTTTAGCATTCTTAGATTCGCTTATTAAAAGAAATCATCTGTATAATCACTTCGAAAAGGTTGATATCACAATTCCAAAAACTGTTGTTTTGGGAACTGACATATTCGATGAGTTTATGGAAACCAATGATTTGTATAGCATAGCTTTGGCGGGTGATATTAGTGATGATGAATTATTTGATCATTTTATTAAGGCAAAACTCCCGAACAGGGTTTACGAAGACCTTATGACCATAGCACAACTTCTGGACAATCCTATTGCTGTACGTTCTTCAAGTTTGCTGGAAGATAGTCATTATCAGCCCTTTGCCGGTATTTATAATACATATATGGTTCCAAATGTTCAGGGTGACTATCATCGAATGTTTACAATGCTTTGTGAAGCAATAAAGGCTGTTTATGCCTCTTCATTTTATGCCGATAGTAAGGCCTATATGAAAGCCACTTCCAATATGATTGATGAAGAGAAAATGGCAATTGTTATTCAGGAAGTATGTGGAACAGCTTATGATAATTTGTTTTATCCCAGTTTGTCGGGAGTAGCAAGATCGCTGAATTATTATCCCATACCTCCCGAAAAATCGGAAGATGGTATTGTAAACATAGCCTTCGGACTTGGAAAATATATTGTAGATGGTGGTCAGAGTTTGAGGTTTTCGCCAAAATACCCCAAGAAAGTTCTTCAAACATCTGATCCTGATTCGGCACTGAGAGAAACACAAAAGAGGTTTTTTGCGCTCAACTGCGATTTGAAGGATTTTAAAATATCATCCGATGATGGAGGAAGCCTTGTGAATTTAAGGATAAAAGATGCCGAAAAAGACGGTTCATTGAAAATGGTAGCTTCAACTTATGATTTGCAAAATAATATTCTTAGAGATTCTTATCTTCCGGAAGGAAAAAAACTGATTACTTACGCACAAATTCTTAAGCATAATACTTTGCCTTTGGCAGAAATAGTGCAAAAGGTTTTAGAACTTGGTGAGCGAGAAATGGGTAAACCCATAGAAATAGAGTTCGTTATGGATTTAACCAAAAATAGCCATGATCATTATGAGTTTAATTTATTGCAGATAAGGCCCATAGTTTCCATAACTGAGACCGTTCATCTAAAAGAATCACTTATAAATAGAGAAGATTCTTTGATAGTAACAAAATCAGCTTTGGGAAATGGTATTATCTCAGGCATAAAAGATGTAGTGTATGTAAAACCTCAAACTTTCGATAAGTCGAGAAATGCCGAACTTGTAAATATGATAAATGATATCAACAGGGAGTTTTTAGACAGGAAAGAAAATTACATACTTATTGGTCCGGGGCGATGGGGTTCAAGCGATCCGTGGCTTGGAATACCTGTAAAATGGCCACAAATTTCTGCAGCACGATTAATAGTAGAATCCGGACTTGAAAATTATAGAATTGATCCCAGCCAGGGAACACATTTTTTCCAAAATCTAACTTCTTTTAATGTGGGATATTTTACTATCAATCCTTTTATCGACGATGGGTATTATAATTTGGAATTTCTAGATAATCAGCCGGCTGTATTTGAAAATGATGCCGTACGTCATGTTCGATTCGAAGAGGAAATGAATATAATTCTGGATGCAAAACGAAATACAGGCGTGATTTATAAACCAGGAATAAAAATCGATGAGAATTTGATCAGGATGTGATAAAGGGTTTCGAAATTCGTTTATTGTTAATTTAATTTTTTGTTAAGGTTAATTATCTTGCATAATTCAGGCTTACAGCCTTTTTTATTTGAAACACAAATCTTCAAAAATCACAGAAACCTTAATGCTCTATGCTATTTGTTATAATTACTGATGTAAGAAAACTATTTACCTTTCCCGGACTTCTTTAGTCTCTTTTCTGCTTTTTTTTCTTTTGGTGTTTTAGCAGCTTCTTTTTTAACGCTCTTCTTTGCATCCTGGCCTTTTCCCATAATATTATCTATTTAATGTTTTATTTTACTGTATTAATTGTGAGCCCATTAATTCTAATTTGGAATCCCATTTTTCATAATTTATATCCTGTAAATGTAGTTATATATTTAAATCAATAGAAAGTCTTCTTACAAAATATATTTGCTAAACATTAATGAATTTACTCAACTTCAATGATTAGCTTTCATCTTTGGATTTATATATCACAACTGATCTTACCAAATAATCATGAATTGCTTTCCTTTTTTTGTTGGATGAAACGGTTAACAATGATATCCAACCTAAAGAGCCTTTAAATAAAAATCGTGCAATTGCTAATGGAAATAGAATATTTTTTGTGGTATCTTTTTCTCTTTTTACTTTTAAGCCAAACATCATATGTCCGATGGTGCCACCAAACATACTGGTAAACAATGGGTCATACAGAAGAAAAATAAAAATGAATGCTAATATCCGTAAATTTTCATGTACGTTTTCGAAAAGAGAAAAAGCATATGTAACTATTAACATAAATATTATAATAATAAATGAATCTGCTACTACTGCTTTAACTCGGTCTAAAACACTTGGATAATTTAATTTTTCCACGGTAATTTAATTTTTAAAAATGGCTTGTTTGAGACAGGTAGTTTTAATTTTAAATTCATATTTATCAAAGAGAATTTTTCAAAATCTCTTTCTTTCTAAACTTTACCATTCTGCTAATAAGGTCTTTAGGCAATGGTTTGTTTAAAGGAAACTGAACTGAACCTTTTCCTTGTTTATAATCCTTTAATTCATCGGAGAACTCAGCCATAGTTGTTGGAAAGGGATAGAATCCAATAAACTTTGCATATGCTGCCATCATAATCTGTTGATCTCTTTTACCTCCCGGAACTAGAGTAAAACATGGGACTTTATAATTCAAAACCTCCATTGCTTCGGGAGCGGCTTCTTGTATAATACTTCTTAATTCTTGTAAGACTTTTTGTGTTTCTAAAGGCTGATTGGCGATATAATCGTCAACTGTCTCGAAATTTGGCATTGCACCTTTTTTAGCCATGCTTATTATTATTTTATTATCTATTGCTATTTTATCTCCTTATCATATGCTTTTTCCAATTGATAAGAGATGTCAGTATGATGGTGAACCAATTTCCATTCGCCATTTTCCAGATGAAAAATATTAGTAGCTCTGTGACTTACCGATACAGGATTTCCGTCGGGGTCAATATTTTCGCCAACTTCTACACAACTTATATATCCTATATCTCCTCCCACAAATGCATGCATATCTTCGCAGCTGATTTTGCCTCCTAACTTCATGTCGGCCACTTTTTTAAAATCTTCGCCTATCTCATTCCAACCTTGTAAACATCCACCAAATGGACCCATATATGTTATTTCATCTGAATGTGACCAGAGTTTGTTTAGAGGCTCAATATTACCTTTGAACATTTCATTTAGTCCGGCATATAATTGATTATTAGCCTTTATAATTTCATCTAATTTCATATCATGAGATTTTGCATCGGTTTTATCAACAGTATCTTGAGTGTTGAGATTATTGGAGTTACAAGAACAAATAGTTGCTACGATAACTAGAATTGCTATCAAAAAAGTTGAGGTTTTTTTCATATTTAAATTTTTTATCTGGTAAATTTAGTTAAATATTTAAATCAAGAAATATTCATTCTTCAGAAGGTCAGCAGTCAAACAAGAATGTATGGGAAGTATTCCAATAATATTACCGGGTTTAAAATTATCTAGTTCTGCTTCAGGCATATTAATTATTCCGTGCTCCTGTGAGAGGCGGGAAACATATGCTCCGTTAATTGGGTTTGTCCATTTATTGTTTTCCAGTTTAACAGCATAACCAAACAAAGTAAAACTATTGTCGGCAGCAATAAATTCCTTTGATAAGTGAACTGCTCCTCCATAAATAACTATCTCGTTACGCGATTTGTTAATTGAAACAACGGGGCAGGCAGCAGCAACAGAAACTTCATCCAGTGTGCATGAACCAATGTGATATTGCATAACATCATAATAAACAAAATTACCCGGACGTAATTCATCGAAAAAACTTAAATCATCACTTAATGAGCAGGAGGGAGTATCGCCCCAGGAATAAATAGCTTCAGGATATTTTTGCTTTAAATGTTTGAAAATTTCAATGGCTTCTGCCAGATTGTTTTCAATTTCAACTTTGCCTTTTGCAGAATAATTTCTGCCATCATGTGTTAAAAAACCTTTGAAAGTCAGGTTATTGTTGTATTCACAAAGTTTAATGATTTCATCAATTTCAGGAGTATTGTATTTCAGTCCACTGCGATTATAACCTACATCTATCTTTATAAATAATCCACAATTGCTTGTGAGATTTTTACTCAGAAAATCTGCTGTAAAAGCAGAATCCGTCATTAGCTGTAACTCAACTTCTTTTGCCAGATTATTAATAGAATCTATCTCCAAAATATTACATGGAAAAGCAATTGTGATATCATTCCATCCATCTTCAGCAAAATACTCAGCCATACTAACCGACGATACAGTAATCTGTTTTACTCCCTTTTTTCTGAATATTTTACCAACTTCTTTCGATTGATGTGTTTTAAAATGCGGACGGAAAATACATCCTGCTTCAGCAGCTGTTTTTATCATTTTGTCGATATTTAAAGCCACTTTTTCTCTGTCTATTAATAATGTAGGTTTGCTTATTCCCATTTGTTAATGCCTTTTGTTGACAATGATTTTTTTTGTTAAAACTCCACTTTTTGTTTCAAAAATTAAAAAATACATTCCATTTTTTATTGTATTTCCAAAATTAATTTCCAAATTGCTGCTATTTGTAATTATATCATAATCAGATATATAAACTCCATTTGTATTAAAAATACTAATGGAATTTACTTTCAAATTTGATACATCAATTATTATTTTTGAAGTCGCAGGATTTGGCCAGATCTTTATTTTAATATCTGAATGGAATTCTTCTTTACCAACAAAAACGCTGTCGTTACATGATGTTAACCACACTCCATCAATAAATCTTTGTTTGGCAGGGTTTAAATACTCCCCTAACTCATTGGGATATCCTATTGGAGGCCAATTAAACTGATTAGGCCAGAAAGGGGGTTCACTATCAAGATAATACGAGTTGTCGGAAAAATCTTCACTTCCCTCAGGAACAGCATTTCCCTGTATATTATTTCCATATAAAAAGTGATCGCTTCCCGTAAGGATAAACTGACCGTAAGGTATAATTGTATTTGAAGTTTCGTTACCCGTAAAATTTTGAAATGAGGTTTCATATTCGGCATTCTCAGTCATCAGTATCCCAAAAAGTTCTGCTCTGTTTCTTAGGAGAGTATTGTATGGGCCGGATGGTCCCCAATAATGGTCGATAATGATGTTTTGTATTATGTTACCTTCAAACAGATTTGAAAATGCAAAATGACCATGCAAGGAAATATCTCCCGACAATGTTGGAATTGGTTCCGACCTATTAGGTTCCAGTGAATAATTATAAGCAAAAATATTGCCGTTGGCTCCAGTTTTTACCATCATCGAATGCCTTAAATGGCGAAAAATATTATCTGCTATATAGCACTCTCCGCTATGCTGACTTAAATGTATGCCATAACCTCTTGTTCCGGCTCCATCATATGTAAACGCATGATGAATATAATTGCCGGTAAACCAAATGTTGGTGCTGTTGTAAACAGAAATATGACTTCCTACACTGCTGTCGCTTTCAACACCTCTTACTATGCAGTTGGCTGCAAAACTGAAATTTATATTGGAACCTGCTCCCTCATCCGGCTCATCCAAACGTTTTATTTTAAGGCATTCGACACCACAGTTTTGAATGGGTGTAATTTTTCTTATCCTTGGGTTTAATTCCGAAGAATAATCTATTCTTAAAGGATTATTAAACCAAACGAAGTCTTCATTTACGCTGTCGATTCTGATAATTTGCCCAACACTATTTTCTGCCCAGCTGGCAGGGGCAATGTCCCAATCTCCATTATCCTGGATAATTTCGGCATAATCATCTGCTTCAAAAGCAGAGGCTTGCGAGAGTATAATTTTGCTACTTCCTTTTTCAAAACCTGAAATTATTGGGAAAAACTCACTTGCATTTTCTTTATTTTGACCTTGTGAAATATTTATCCCATTTATTGTTTGTCCGTTAAAATCCAGAAGAAGTATTGTTGAGTCGGAACTCATTCCCCTAAGGAAAACACCTGATTTTAAATTTAGGGGCGAATTCAACAAATAAGTTCCTGTCGGGAAAAATACTATTCCTACATCTTCTCCAACAGAATTGATTGCATCGGCAATAGCAACATGATCATCATTAACTCCATCTCCAAGGGCTCCAAAATCCTTTACATTGATTTCTACTGTGGGAAAACTTATTTCAAAAGAATTGTAAATCAATTCCCATTCTACTGTTCTTTCAGGTGGAATGGTCTGATTTATAGCATCTAAACTGCTCAAGATAACAGTTGCCAGCAACAATATTTTTAATACCTTAGCGTTCATTATGATGTAAAATTAATTAAAAAGCCACACAATGAAATATCCTAAAACACTTGTTTCCATTTTAATTTTAGTTATTGCTTTTAATGCATGCCAAAACGAAAAACCAAAAACGATGGTAACTGAGAAAATTCAGTATGATGTAAATCTTATTAGCCCGGATCCAACCTACGATTGGTGGATACAAAATATTGCCGGAGGCGACAGGGAAAAATTGGTAGATATGATACTTAGCGGTGCCAAAGAAGGCAAATTTCAGGCTTACGATTATTTTAATAATCCAATTAGTCCTGCCCAGGTACGCTCAGTTTTCGCGGATACTCTTATTCAGAGGTTGAAAAGGACAGTTTCTCCTTTTGAGGAATATGATACTACCATAATAATGCCCATTAAGAATGAGGATATTTTGCGTTTGAGATTTCTCGAAAAATGGGAAATTAATCCTGAAAATCTGCAGATGTCGAAAACAATTTATGGTATTGCGCCTATTGCCAGAAGGATTTATAGTGATGGCATAGAGAGATGGCAACCATTATTTTGGATATATACTGATGATGAATTTGTTAAAAGCCTGAAAAATAAATAAATTAGTTATTGTTTTGCTTGTTTAGATACTTGCCGACCAAAATTGCAATTATCATTGTCAAATAAAGTTGACCGCTTATACTAACAAATATTGAAAGGCTTTTGGCTATAGGATCGATAGGGGTAATATCTCCATATCCCAATGATGAAAGTGTAACAAAACTAAAATATATTAAATCGATATTTGGGTTTATCAGCTCAGAAGAGATATTGAAGGATTCTCCCGGTAAATAGTGAAATACAATTCCGAAAAGTATGCTGGCTACTATTCCCATTAAAAAATAAATATTGATAGCTTCAACAAATTCTAGCAAACTAACTTCTTTGCTTTTTGCAAGCCTGATTAGCATAAGAGCTATTATCACCACGATAAAAATTATGGAAATAAATGATGATAAAATGGAAATGAAATCAAGCTTAAAGTAAGCCGATACCCACATGGCTACAATTGTTATTCCCGCATAAACGAAAAACTTTCTACTTTTTCTACGACTTATAATTTTGGCGGCCACCAAATATATAGCCGTGAAAATTAAATTGTAAAGTTCGTTCATGTATTGGCCAGCAGGCAGAAGCCCCACGATAAAAATATATGTGAAAACTAAAACTAATAATATGATATTATATCTAACGTGAGGTTTGTCTTTTATCTCCATCGGGTGAATTGTTGATGATTACAAATATAGACCAATTTTTTTTCAAATAACGATTTGGTATTTACTACTTTATAAATCTAAATCATATTTAGTTTTATCGATACCAATAAATTATCTTTGCCGAAATTATAAATTATAAAATTGAATTATAAATATCACATATTAAGAAATGGTATTAAACTGGTTCATTCTGAGGTTAATACTCCAGTCTCTCATTTTGGTTTAATGGTTGGCACCGGTTCCCGCGATGAGCGACCAAATGAAATTGGAATGGCTCATTTTATTGAACATATGATATTTAAGGGAACAACCAAGCGTAAAGCGTTTCATATTTTAGGTATGATTGAGAATTCGGGTGGAGAACTTAATGCCTTCACTACCAAAGAAGAAACATGTATTTATGCTTCCTTTTTAAGTCCGTTTTATGCTAAAACTATTGAACTTTTTGCCGATGTAGCCTTTAATTCAATTTTTCCTGTTAAGGAGATGGAGAAGGAGAAAATGGTTATTCTGGATGAGATAAATTCATATTTTGATAATCCTTCGGAACAGATATTCGATGACTTTGAGGCACAGGTTTTTGATGGACATCCTCTTGCATCAAATATTTTAGGTAGTGAAGAAACAGTAAATTCTTTTAAGAAGAATGATATTTTAAGATTTATGAAAAGGAACTATCTGCTTGATAACGTTGTTATTTCGTCGGTGGGAAATATTAGTCTTAAGAAATTAGTAGCATTGTTAGAGAGACATTTTGAAGATATTGATTTGAAAGGTGGTAAGCAGGACAGAGCTCCTTTCGATAATTATAAACCTAAAAATATAGTTGAACAGAAGGGTGCTTATTTAACGCATCTGATGATGGGAAATGTTGCTTATAGCAGAAAAGATCCCAAGCGTATACCTTTGCTTCTGCTAAACAATATTCTCGGTGGACCGGCATTGAACAGCCGATTAAACCTAAATTTAAGAGAAAAGTACGGAATTGCTTATACCGTGGAATCCATGTTCAATACATATTCTGATACCGGTTTGTTCGCAATCTATTTGGGTACGGATTTGAAAAATATTGAAAAAAGCAAAAAACTAATTAAACGTGAACTGAAAAATTTACGTGATAATAAACTGGGAACTGTTCAGTTTTCCAGAGCCAAAAAGCAATTGGCCGGACAAATTGCAATTCAATACGATTCGCGCCAGAATGAGATGCTTTCTATTGCAAAGAGCATGCTGTATCGCCCGGAAATAAAGACTGTAGAAACCTTTATCAAGGAGATAGAAAGTTTAAGTGTGGAAAATTTACTGGAGGTAGCAAACGAAGTTTTTGATGAGAATAAGTTAAGTACTTTAATATTTGAAACTAAGTAAGTATGGTAAATAAAGAGATTGAAGATTATATGGATGAGTACTCCTCAAAAGAGGATAAACTACTCCATCAATTATATAGAGAAACGCAAATAAAAACCTATTATCCACGAATGGTTTCCGGAAAACAACAAGGTTTGTTTTTGGAGATGATTTCGCGTATGATAAAACCACTCAACATACTCGAAATAGGAACTTTTACAGGCTATTCAGGTATACAAATGGCTAAAGGTTTACAAGATGGGGGAAAGTTGGTAACCATCGATATAAATGAAGAGATGGAAACTTTTGCCGGAAAATATTTCAAACTTTCTGGTTTACAAGATAAAATCGATTTTCGCATTGGAAATGCGCTCGAAATAATTCCGCAACTTGATATGAAATTCGACCTGGTTTTTATCGATGCCGATAAGGAGCAATATATTGACTACTATGAACTTGCCATGGAAAAATTGAATACCGGGGGCTTTATTCTTGCCGACAATGTTTTATGGTCGGGAAAGGTATTACATCCTGAAAAGAAAACTTCAAAATCCAATAAAGCCGATAAAGAAACCAAAGGCATAGTAGCCTTTAACAAGCACGTAAAGAAAGACAAGAGAGTTGAGAAAGTAATAATTCCCATAAGGGATGGGGTAACAATTATCAGAAAACTTTAAGCCGCTAATTGGTCTTGAATTTGTATTCAATCTTCTTCAAATCTTCATTAGCCTTTACAATCTTTTGCTTCAGTCCTTGTTTATAATGATTAACTTTTTTAGCGATATTTTCATCTCCAGTTGCCATCATTTGGGTTGCTAAAATTGCTGCGTTTAATGCTCCATCGATGCCAACTGTAGCAACCGGAATACCTGGAGGCATTTGAACTATTGCAAGTAAAGCATCCAAACCATCAAGGCTGGCGTTAATTGGAACTCCAATAACAGGAAGTGTTGTCATTGAGGCAATTACACCTGGGAGGTGTGCTGCCATTCCGGCTCCGGCGATAATAACCTTTATGCCGTTTTCTTTGGCATTTTTTGCGAATTTCTCAACTTCTTCCGGAGTACGATGTGCTGAAAGAGCATTCATCTCAAAAGGAATTTCCATATCTTCAAAAAAATTTGCTGCTTTTTCCATTACCTTCAGGTCGGAAGTGCTGCCCATTATTATACTAACTAATGCGTTCATATTATTCAATTTTTATTTTCGACAAAAATATATTTTTATACTAAAATAAGAAAATTATAAATATTCTTCTAACTCCATCCACCTTAAAGTCTTTTCATCAAGTAGTTCTATAATTTTAGTTACCCTGATGGATGTTTTTTCCAGTTCTTCATAATCCAATGAACCTGAATTTAATATGTTTTCCAATTCTTTTTTTTCTTCTTCAAGTTCGGCAATATCTTTTTCGAGTTGTTCGTGTTCAAGGTTTTCTTTATAGGTAAGTTTTGTTTTTACTTTCTCTTTTGGAGATTGTTTTTTGGACTTATCTTCCTGTTTTTTTGCGGTTTCAATCGACTTCTGCTTTTTTTCTTCCTTCTTGCGTGCGAACTGATATTCGGTATAATTTCCATAAAAATCTTTAATCTCACCTTCTCCTTTAAAAAGGAAAATATGATCTACCAGTTTGTCCATTAAGTATCTATCGTGGGAAACTAAAATTACACATCCCTGAAAGTCGCTAAGAAATTCTTCAAGTTTGTTGAGAGTTTCTATATCCAAATCGTTGGTAGGCTCATCGAGGATAAGGAAATTTGGATTTTTTATAAGTACTGTAAGCAGATATAATCGTCGTAATTCGCCTCCACTCAAAGTATAAACATAATTATTCTGCACCTTTGGTTCGAAGAGGAAGAAGCTTAAAAATCGCGATACACTGATGGTTTGATTTTTCCCAACTTTAACAACTTCGGCAATATCGGTAAGTATGTCGATTACTTTTTTGTTATTATCAAAATCGAGACCTCCTTGTTTATAGTAGCCATAAGTTATTGTTTCTCCTTTAGTTACACTACCGACATCAGGTTTTATTTGCTCTGTAATTATATTCAGCAAAGTGGATTTTCCGCAGCCATTGGGACCCACAATTCCAATTTTTTCTCCCTTTTTAAAAGTATAACTCAAATTATTTATTAGATGAATATCTCCAAATGATTTTGATATTCCTTCCAATTCAAGGATTTTTTTCCCGGTTCTTTTGGTTTGAATTTCAAACTTCATTTCCTGCTCTACAACACCTGATTTGGCAACATCTTCTGTCTCATAGAAAGAATCAATTCTGGCTTTAGATTTTGTGGTTCTTGCCTTGGGCATTCTGCGCATCCAGTCGATTTCATTTCTCACATAACTTTTTGCCGACTCAATTTCCTTTCTTTCTGCTGCCTGACGTTCGGCTTTCTTCTCCAGAAAATACGAATAATTTCCCTTATGGAGATGTAGTTTGCCGGCAGTCATTTCCAAAATAGTATTACAGACCTTATCCAGAAAATACCTGTCGTGTGTTACCATAAGCAGGGTAGTGGCTGAGGTTGAAAGATAATCTTCCAGCCACTCTATCATATCAATATCCAGGTGGTTAGTGGGCTCGTCGAGGAATAGTATATCCGGTTTATCTAGTAAAGTAAAAGCAAGTGCCAGTCTTTTTTTCTGACCACCCGAAAGCGTTCCTATTTTTTGATCTGTTTCATTTAAACCAAATCTACTCAGCATTTGCTTTACTCTCTCTTCATAATCCCAGCCTTCGTTGGCATCCATAAGTTGCGATGCCTTATCAACCTCTAATTGAGTTTGGTTGCTATAATCGGTACTTTGCTTTTTTATAGCCTCCTCATATTTTCGAATTATTTCGAGAGTTTTTGAATGTGAAGTATGAAAAAGTTGATCTATAGTAAGTTGTTCATCAAATTCGGCTTGCTGAGGTAGATATCCAAAGGAAATATCTTTACGAAATACAAAGCTACCTTCGTCAGGAGTATCTCTTCCCGCAAGGATTTTAAGCAAACTGGATTTTCCTGCGCCGTTTTTTGCTATTAAGGCTACTTTATCTCCCTTGTCTAAGCCAAAACTTATGTTTTCAAATAAGATAAGTTCGCCGTAATGCTTTGAAAGATTTTCTGCTGAGAGATAATTCATGTTAAAAAAATGTTTCGACAAAATTAATCTATAATATGGAATTATAATTTTAAAGTTGATTCAATTTATTTAGTAGTGTTAATCTGTAATTGTGATAAATTTCATATTTTTACTAAAATTTATTTGATGAAGAAACTTATTACTCTAATTATATCCATCGCAATTATTTTTCAGGCGTGCGAAAATGAAAATTCGAAAGAGGAAAATATTCAAAACGATAAGGAAAATTATATTGAATTTGAACTTGAGCAATTGGCGAAAGTTAGTACCAGTGATTCTTTGGAAAGCCTTTCTAACGAATTTCTCTCCATCAACAAAAAGATAACAACAGAGGAAAAGGCAAGGTTTCATTCACAACTGGGAGTATTGTATTATCGCTTATCAGATTTGCAGAAGGCGGATACGAACTTTCATATTTCGCAAATAGCATATGCCATAATAGGCGACAGTTCACGATTTAACCACCTAAAGATGAATCGTGCCGCTATGAATGAAATGATGGGTAATTTTGATAGGGCTGTAAACATTTATATGGAAGTAATCGAGTTTTTCAAAAGAAAACAAGACAGTTTACAGTTGGCTAATTCTTATTCAAACTTAGGTGTGGCTTACGAAGCTGCTGAGGATGCTCCCAAATCAATTGAATATCATAAAAAGGCTTTGGCTTTGCGCAGAGCGAAAAACGACACCATAAATATTGGTTATTCACTAAATAATATAGGTGTTGTATTTACCGAAATTTTAGATAATAAGGATTCTGCCATTTTCTACTATTTACAAGCAAACGATATATTTAAAAACACACCGGCTCTTTGGGAATCGGCTACTGTTAGTTCAAATATCGGACATATTTATGTTGATTTTGAAGAATATGAAAAAGCCAGAAACTATTTTGAATATTCCTTTAAGATTTATGATTCGATAAACTTATTACAAGGTGAAGCCGAAATGTTGAGGAGTTTTGGTCAACTGGATTTTGCTGAAGGAAATGATGAAAGTGCGATAGACTATTTACAAAGATCTTTAAAATTAAATGAAGATGCAGGTAACCTAAAAGAAGTTCTGGAAATAAAGAAAATACTGGCTCAAGTTTATATTTCAAGATCCAACTATATTAAAGCCGTTGAAATTAATGAGGATATTGCTGTACTCAGCGATTCAATTTTAAATATCGATAAATTAAAGGCCATAGCGGACGTAGAAACAAAATATGAAGTTAAAGAGAAGGATAAAACAATACAACTTTTAAAACTTAAAGAAGAATTGAGAGAGCGACAAATAAATATGCAAATACTTTTAATCGTGTCTTTATTTCTTTTGGTTACCTTATTGGTAGTTGTATATTCCTATAAAAGCAAACAAAACAAAATGAAGCAAGAGCAACTTCGCCTGGAGTTGCAGAATTATATATTGATTGTTGATGAATTGCAATTGGAAAAGGAAAACAATTCTGATTCAACAAAATTTGAAGAGGCGAAAATTGCCGAGTATAATTTATCCGAAAGGGAGAAAGATGTGCTCCAAATGATTGCTGCCGGATATAAAAATAGTGAGATAGCCGATAAACTTTTTGTGTCGCAGAACACTGTTAAAACCCACATTAAAAATATCTATATCAAATTAGATGTAAAAAACCGTATTGAAGCATTAAAAAGGGTTCAAATTATAAGCTAAATACTTAAAGTGCTGAAAAACAGTAATTAACATTTCCGCTTACCATTCTAATTATTTCATAATATTTAAAAAATCACCCATTGGGGTGAATGCCGTGTTGTAATTTATGCTGTGATTTGCATAATCAAAACCAGTAAAATAATTTGTTTAATTAAAATGATAAAAGATTATGAAAAAAATTATTGTAGTATTTATTATGGCTATTTTGAGTGTTGGTTTAAATGCCCAAAATGTTTTTAACAAAGGTGGTTTTGCAATAAATGCCGGAATTGGATTATTGTCGGCTGACGGATTTATTCCATCTGTAAATGTAAGTGGAGAGTTTGGAATTTTCAAAACAGGTGATGTTGGTTTATTATCGGTTGGAGGAATTCTGGCCTATAAATATTCTACTTATTCCTATTCATGGTGGAATTCATCGTACAATTATAATCAATTAACAGTTGGCCCAAGAGCAACATGGCATTTACAAACATTTTCAAGCGATAAGTGGGATGCATATGCTGGTGTTGGATTTGGTATGCGCTTTTGGTCTGATTACGTTTTAAATAACACTATGACCGACCTTAATCGTAAGGCAAAAGTATCACCTTATGGTGAAGCATATGTGGGTGGAAGGATGAAATTCAAAGAAAAACTTGGCTTATTTGCAGAAGTAGGTTATGGCACATTGTCGTCAATAAAAGTAGGTTTGACGTTCTTTTTATAGCAAATAAGGGCCCAAATAGGATTTAAATAAATTTTTTTACCATGATAAACCTGATTATTGTAATTCTTTTGCTTTTTCTCTCACCTGATAAAGATATAGATGAAGGACTGCAGAATTTTGAATTAAAATCAGGCAAAATTTCCTATAAAATTGAAGGCAGAAAAACAGGATCTCAAATTATTTTATTCGACGATTTTGGAAGTAGTTATTACGAATATAACTGTACTAAAATTTTGGGAAAAGAAAAAATTATTAGCATTAGAATTATTGTAAACGACACATTAATTATTCTAAATCCTCAAACCGGTTTTGCAACAAAATCCATTATTAAGAATAACAATATCAAGAATAAAAGTATTCTAATAACGCCTGAACTATTAAATCTTATGAAATATATAAAAACAGGAAACGAAGTTGTATCAGGTGTTTTATGCGAAAAATATTCTTCAGAAGGAGGTGAGTTATGTATTTGGAATAACCTCATTTTAAAATCAGAAGTAAACGTAATGAATACGAAAACAAAAATAGAATCAACAGAACTCTTAACAGGTATTTTGATTCCAAAAAGCAAATTTAAAATTCCGAATAATTATAAAATAATAAATAAATAGAAAATATGAAAAATTTAATTAACTCAACTCTAGTATTATCAATTATTGCTCTTATAATTTCATCCTGTGGCGATAAAAATCCAATTACTCCTAACCCTGAACCGGGTACCGGAGATCATGAAGTTTTATGGAGTTATGATACTGGAAATGGAGGAATGGCAGATATTACTCCAGCCATTGATGAGAATGATAATATTTACTTCTCAATTGTAAAAGAAGATTATTCTGCTGTTTTGACTTTTGCTCTTAATAAAGATGGTGAGGAGTTATGGAAAAATGAAACAGATGGTACTACAACCGATAAGGTAACTTATGCAGATGGTAAAATATTTGTTGTTACCGAAAATCCTGTGACAATATTGTGTTTACAAGCTTCAAACGGTAATGTACTATGGAGCAATAATCTAACTGAAAATTATGATTTTGAATGGAATCCAAAAATTGCCATCAACAATAATAAAATTTATCTCTTCTCTGGTCAGTTTTTATATGGATTTTTAATGGCTTATGATTTTCAAGGAAATGAAATTTGGATTAAACAAGGGCCAGAATTAGTTGGTAGTTTAAATTTATCTGTAAAAGGCAATGCATTATATTTCCATGATGGTAATACTCTTTACCGTTACGATGATAATGGTTCTTCTTGCGATTCTACTTGGGCTTATACTTTTATTAATCCCAAAAATAGTAATAACGAAAGAGGTTTAGTAGAACTTTATTCAATACCAATTGACGATGATGGAAATATATACATCAGACAAGAAAGTATTTGGATAATTTCTCCTGAAGGTCAACTTATTAAAGAAATTCCTCTTGATGCTAGTTTCGATAATTCATATAGTAATATTACTTTAACTTCAAACAATGATATTCTAATTGGAAATGGAAACCTTGTAAATCTAAGTAGCAATGGCGATAAAAACTGGGAAACTTCCATAAATGACGGCATGATTATTAACCCATCGTTTAATACTGCACCAACTATTTCATCAGATGGTAACTATTATGATGCTCAATTATTTGGGCTTTATTCTGTAAAATCATCAGGAGCACTTAACTGGAAGGAAAATGCTGAAACAGGAGCCGGAACCGAATATGGAAATCTTCATCCACCAGTTCTAACTCATGAGGGTAATATTATTAGTGTTTCATCAGAACAAAGTGTGGTTAGATGTTTTAAAGGTGATGGCAAGGGCTTAGCAACTGGCGGATGGCCAAAAGTTTATGGCGATTATGCTAATACATCTTCAAAATAATTCTTTGGTTACTAATTAATTTACCTCTGATCGGGAATTCTGTTTTTCGATCAGAGGTTTACGAGAATCCTTTTGGTAATTAATTCGTTTATCATAATTCAAAATCAATAAAATGAAAAACTCACTTTTAATACTGTTTATAATATTCATTCTAATTGGTCAATTTGCTTGTAAGAAACCAAAGTCTAATCCGGAACCGGAGCCAAACCCGGATACAACTGCAATAATTATTTCTGAATTTACAAAAGTGGTAGACGTAGAAACCAGAAATGCTATAAGCAATCTTGACACTACTGATTTTACTTTTACATTTAACAATTCAACTGATGTAATAAGTAATTTAAAAGTTGGCGATATTCTGGTTGACAGTGGTTCTAATTTGGCAAGATATGGATATTTAAGAAAAGTAAAGAAGATAGATTCTTCTAAAGGGGAAACTATTGTTACTACAGAGCCTGCCGGGCTTACCGAAGCCATACTGCAGGGAAGTATAAGGTTTAATAGCGGTAAACTGAAAACCAGTCAGATACAACGTATGGAATTAGCTGATGGAGTTAGTTTAAAAACGCTTAAAAATTCTGATTTTACTGTTTTCGATATGGATTATGATATGGAATTCGGAAGCGGACAGAATAAATTAACTGTAGAGGGAAATACATCTTTATCAATAGAAGTATTTTTTAATTTCGATTGGGATTATTGCATTTTATGTGCTCCACCGGAAGTTGAGGTTACATTGTTTGAATCGGGTGTTGCACTCGACCAAAGTGCTTCAATAAACGTTACGTCACAAAATGGAGCAACTTTACCAGCAACGAGAATACCTATTGCAACATACTATTTTGAACCCTGGACATTCGCTATAGGACCTATTCCTGTTGTGTTTATTCCAAAAATTCAATTATTTGTTGAAGTGGATGGAAGTGTTACTGCTGAATTTTCTACAGGGGCTTCCGAATCTTTTTCAGGAAGACTGGGAACTAAATATACTTCTGATAATGGTTGGGGTACTATAAAAGAAAGAACTTTTACTTATGACTATTATCCTCCTAATCTTGATTTGGCAGTTCAAGTTGAGGCAAATGTTGGACCGGAAGTAAGTTTGTTGCTTTATGGTGTTGCAGGTCCATTTACTAATGTTACTGCATGTTCAGTGCTTGATGCACAATTGCATACAGGAACAGAAAACTGGGATCTGGATTATATAGTTGGTGTAAAATCGGAGGTTGGTATTAGAGTTGACGTATTTATTTTCGAAGATGAATGGAAAACTGATTTTTGCTTATTTGAACAAAGTCTGATGCATCTTGAAAATGAACCTCTCGAAACCGGAGTTTTTTTTGAAAGTCCCGTAGATGGTAATTGGCTGGCAATGGGAAGTCAGGTAAATTTAAAAGCTAGAGTTACAGGTGCAACACCTTCATTAATTGAATTTTATGTTGATGGCAACCTGATAACTTCTTTAAGTAATGAACCATGGGAATATGTTTGGGATACTCAATTAGCAGAATATGGCGAACATAATTTGGTAGTTAGAGATATTATCGGAGGAGAAATTGTAGCATCCGATACTATTACCATTAGTCTTTTAGATGCTAAATGGGAGGTTATTGATCTTAGTTCACTAAATCAAAACAACGAAACTATCAATTATGATGTTTTCTTTTCAAGTTCCGACGAAGGTTGGATGACTGGAGGAACAGCTTATGGTTTTGATGGTTATATGCTTCATACTACCGATGGAGGAACCAGTTGGGGAAAAATCTCGCCAACTGGTGTTGATGCACCTATTACTTTACAAAAAATAATCTTTTTAAATGAGGGTGAAATATTAGCAAAAACCATGGCAGGTAAAGTAATTACTTCAAATGGTTGGGATGGTTTAGTTTATCCAACAGGAACTGATTTTGCATATACCTATGAAGATTTTGAAGTAAGCGATTTTGCTCTTACTAATAATGGATACATTGCTGCTACAGGAAACCATTATAACGAAGAGGCATATAAAATACATATGGCAAAAGCCATTTCTTTCAATTTTGAGCCTGCTTCTGAAGTAGATATTCCCTACTACTATAATGATAATCCCACTAAACCAAAAATATACTACAGAAATGCCAAAGGAATAGTTTATAATTTGAAAGATCAGGGAAATCCATTAAAACAGTTTATTATGCTAAATGATGGTTCAGGATGGCAATCCATGACTTTAAATGCAA
>PKTA01000133.1 GCA_002869365.1 Marinilabiliales bacterium
TTTCTTTCCTCAGATAATGATGTAATGCCTATGTAATTTCTAAGATCCATTTATTTAATTGTTAATCTTATTGAAGTTTGTAATTGTTTAGGCCTATTTCTCAGTATTTTTCTCTCTAAGTTTTTCTATGATATCTGCATTTACCCATAAGACGTCTTCATTACCTCTGGTAATCCAGCGAGTAAAGAAAAGATATTTTCCATCGGGTGAGATAGCGGGATAACGTTCCTGTTTATCTGAATTAATTCCATTACCCAATTTAACCGGATCAGCCCAGTTTCCCTCTACATTCCTAAAACTAATATAAATATCACCGTAGTCAGTTTCCGAAGTATTTCGGTTGGATGAAAAGAGCAAGTAACTCTCATCAGGAGCAATAAAAGGTGTCCAGTTAAGTAAGCCTTCTTGCGTATTAATATTTGATGGCAGTAATTCTGGTTTTGCATATTCTCCGTTCATAAGTTCTGAACGATAAATACCATAATTATTCATTGTCTCCAACTCCTCTGCATAGCCCAAAAAATAAAGCGTTCCAGTTTTTGTAAATGAAAGGTTATACGCAAATTTCAAGTCCGGAAAGCGAGCAATAAGATCAAGGTTTTTAGGGTCACTCCACTCCTCGCCTTCTTTCTCAATATAAGAAATAGTTCCCTTATTTTCTTTGCTGTTAAAATATAATTTGTTACCATCATGCGATAAAACAGGTCCATTGCCATGGGGTGTTATTTCGGGTGCCGTCCATTTATTATTATTACGACGCATAGTCATACATTTGATTTGGGTTTCTCTTCCACTTTGTCTATAGTTTGACTGCCAAAACACCTCGTTGCCATTGGGCGAAAAAGAAGGAGCACCATGCTCTACAGTACTATCTGCAGAGATAATTCCAGGAGCAAAGATTACCGGAGTTTCTCCCGGAGGGATTTGTCCAAAATAATCTCCTTTTAAATCAGAAAATAATTTTTCAAAATATTTAATTTTTAACTTTTCAAACGTATATGCCAATCCGTTATATACATCTATATAGGGAACATGACCTTCGTTTTTCAACAAATCCATTTTCCAGTCAAAATTTTTGTGAGGCTTTTCTTGTAATAATGATTCGAACTCAGGCATTGTTGATATTACACTACTATAATCATTTTCTCCATAAATTACATACAAGGTTTTATCGAAGTTTTGAATACTATCGAAGAAATCAATTGCTTCGTTGAGTACATAATTCTCTCCCCAACCAAGCATTGGACTGCTTAAAATAAAAGAATGGAATAAGTCAGGTTCATGAATCATTGCATAGGTAGCAAACATAGCACTGTTTGAAAAGCCTGCTAAAATGCGAAGTGTATCTGTTCTGTAATTTGATTCAACAAAAGGAATGGCTTCATTACTAATAAAATTTAAGAACTTATTTCCTCCTCCGGAGGTTGGTATTCTATCTACTTTAAAAGGAAAAACTTCCCCCCAACCATCTTCATTGCATAATCCAACCAAAATCAATCCGGGAAATCCTTTATATCCTTCTAAATAACCTGCAGCAGATTGTGCACGTTCAAAAGACCATTCAGGAAATAAAACATATAATACAGGATGATTTTTTAATGAATCATTATAGTCACTCGGCAGGCTAATAAATAATTCTCTGCTATCTCCATATACTTCAGAATCGATATGGATTTTTTGCCCAATAGTAATTTCGTCGTTTGTTTGTGAAAATACAATGTATTGTGAACAAAAAAGTATTGCTAATATTGATAATAGACTTTTTTTCATTTTATATCTTGTTTTTGTATTGAGGTATCATCCAGTTTTGCAGTTCTTCGTCGAAAAATATTGCTTCGGGATAGTTTTGCTTTACAACAGCAGTATCCATAACTGGTGTGGTAAAATGGTAATGAATCGGAATAATATATTTACCTCCTATACCTTTGGTAACAAATTGTTTTGATGTAGAATCGCTGGTAAGATAAAAATGTTGAATAAATGAAAGATCTATGCTTCTTTCCGGCAATTGAAGAGATCTAAACTCTTAAAAAGTAAACTGGTCGAAGTCAACATCTCCGGTATGAAAAAATGTGATTCCGTTAACCGAAACCAGAAAGCCATTATTTATTATTCTTGAATCAGGACCATGAGGAAGCATATAAGATTCAATTGTAATTCCCCTAATTTCCTTTTTATCAGGTTTATCCTTTAAAGGATTGAAGCCTATTCTTCGCGCCTGAAAATTATCAAGTGTATCACGTGTATTAAGCACATCAACTGTTTGTTTTGTAGAAGCAAAAATGGCATTCGAATTATTTTTCATGTGTTGCTGCACCATGTCCGGATTTATATGATCTCCATGGGCATGTGTAACTATTACTAAATCCACATCATCGAAGGGTGCTTGTGCAAGCCTTAGTTTTTTCTGGATATCCTCAGGTAAAATGTAATCACTTTCATAACCTTTGAATAATGCATCGATAAGGATTTTTTTATCGCCAATGTTAATTAGAAAACCCGAGTTACCCACATAAGTAACATCAACTTTTTCGCTTTGTGCATAAGTTGAAACCGTAAAAGAACTTATTAATAGTACTATTATCAAGTTAAATATTTTTTTCATATTTGTTTCAATTTTAGTTTTGTCCATTTTAAACAAACCTAATGCCGCAAACTGTATCTACCTTATTTTCTGTTACATACACATAGTTACATATAAAGGACAACTATTGTTTGTCCAAATTTTTTACTAATCAGTAAAATAATTGCACACTTATTTTACCTAAAACCTAAAATGAATATTTTTCCGAAAAACAATTTACTACACCCATACCCCGCGTGAGGGATTGAAGCGGCTAGCCCGCAAGAGGCTGGAAGCCGATGAGGACTAATAGCGGAAAGCCCGACCCGACATCAGGAGGGGCACGCCCAAATTATTATGTTCTTATAAATTCACTTAAATCTTCTGATTAAAGCAGAATCCTCGATAAAATAAATTAATTATTGTTTTAACAGGTAATTGAGTACTTAATTTAGTCAAACGACTAAGTTAACTTATTAATATTCAGAACGAATTACATATTCATAATTTTATATATGTACAATCATATAATTCAAATGAATTTTTACGTAATTATATTAAAATTTATCTTATTTTCGTAATCACGATACTGCTGATTTAAATACGAATTAATTTAACCACTTTATTATCAGTTATTTATAGATAATAAATTTATAAAAAATGACGACTGTGCCAAAATCACAAGAATTAATAACTATTTTGATCGCTGAAGATAGTTTAGTGCAAGCGGAGAAACTCAAATTCTTACTTGAAAGCAATAATTTTAATGTAGTTACTGCGAAAAATGGTGGTGAAGCATTTGAATTGGTACAACCCAGCAAACCAAATTTAATAATTAGCGACATAATAATGCCTGAGTTAAATGGCTATCAGTTATGTGAAAGAGTTAAGTCGAATGAGGCCACGAGGGACATCCCTGTTATATTACTTACATCACTTTCGAGCACAGAAGATGTATTGGAGGCTATTAATTGCGGAGCAGACAGTTTTCTTACAAAACCATATAAAGACGAATATCTCATTTCATATATAAATGAAATGTTATCTGGGAATAATATTTTAAAAAGAGACAATAGTAAGAAAGAGGTTGAGATAATTTTTCAGGGGGAAAAGCGTATAATTTCGGCTAGCCAGCAACAAATACTTACTCTTCTGATTTCCACTTATGAAGCTGCTGTTAACAGAAATAATGAGTTAATGGAAGCGAAGGAAGAACTATCGAACATTAACGAGCATTTGGAATTTCTTATTAGCGAAAGGACTTCTGAATTATCAAAAGAAATTGCAATCAGGAAAATTTCTGAATATCAGGTTCAAAAATTAAATAGAACATATATTTTACACAGCAATGTAAACAAGGCCATTATCAGGGCAAAAGACGAACTACAACTATTTAATGATATTTGTAGAATTTCGGTTGAGGACGGGAAATTTAATATGGCCTGGATAGGTTTAATTAGTGAGGAAGCAAGCAAACTGGAAATTGTTGCTTGGGCAGGAAACGAAATTTTTTTCTCAAAAACTCCTTATTTTGAAATTAACAATATTAATGATGAAACCGACCCTATTGGACAAACATTAATCAAAGGTATCCAACATCCGTTGAATAATCTGGAAAACGATAACATAACGTTTGAGCAGAAAGATGAGTATATTGAAATGGGAAATAAATCATTATGTACCTTTCCGATTAAGTTTTATGGTAATACTATTGGGGTTTTTACTATCTTCTCAAATGAGACAAACTTTTTTAATGGAGATGAAATAAAAGTATTAAATGATTTATTAAATGATATTTCTTTTGCACTTGAATACCAGGATAAGGAAGCGAAAAGAAAAGAAGGTGAAGAGCAACTAATTAAGAGTGAGGAAAGTTACAGAGCAGTTTCAGAAACAGCCAATGACGCAATAATAAACATCAATAATAAAGGAATAATAATAGGTTGGAATAAAGCAGCAGAAAGAATATTTGGATATACTAAGCAAAACATGATAGGCAACGACTTAGATATTATTATTCCGAAGGAATATTTAATAGATAAAATTTCTGGTTTAAAGTTTTTTGAAAGTGGTAGTGAAGTACAAATAATTGGTCGCCCGAAAGAGATAAAAGCTATAAATCAGAACAAACAAGAATTCCCAATAGAAATATCACTTTCAGAATGGGAAAGTGGGACTTCAAAATTTTATACTGCAATTATAAGAGATATAACTGACAGGAAAAAGACAGAGAATGATCTTATAAAAGCCAAAAATAAAGCTGAAGAAAGTGACCGACTGAAATCAGCATTTCTTGCAAATATGAGTCATGAAATCAGAACTCCTATGAATGGAATAATAGGATTCTCCGAATTGCTAAAAGAACCTATGCTCAGCGGAGAAGAACAGTTGGAATATATTAGTCATATTGAGGTGAGCAGTAACCGTATGCTGAATATTATTAATGATATAATCAGCATATCTACATTAGAATCAGGGGATATTGAGGTAATTGAGAAAGAGACCAATGTTAATGAAATTATTGATGATGTTTTCGGAAGCCTTAAACAAATCGCAGAATATAAAAACTTAGAAGTTATTATTAGTAAAGAGTTACCCAATGAAAGATCAGTTATTATTACAGATAAGAGTAAATTAAGGGTGGTACTTGAAAAGTTAGTATCTAATGCCATAAAATTTACTGAAAAGGGGGGAATTGAAATAGGCTATAAACTTAAGCAAACGTCGGAACTCGAATTTTGGGTTAAAGATACTGGGATTGGCATTCCAATAAGCCGACAAAGGGCTATATATGAACGCTTTATACAAGCCGACATTAAAGACTTAAGAGCACATCAGGGAGCAGGACTAGGGCTTACAATTGCAAAGTCGTATATTGACCTTTTAGGGGGAGAAATATGGCAAAAGAGTATAGTGGGTGAAGGCTCCTGCTTTTACTTTACAATACCCTACAAAGTATCAGGCACAACTCAAGAATCAAAAAATAAAAGTAATGAAATCTTTAAGAATTTAAATAATAATCTTAAAGTTTTAATTGCTGAAGATGATATTTTATCTCAGGAATTTCTCTCAATATCTATTGAAAAAATAACAAGAGAAATTCTGATTGCAGAAAATGGGCAAGAAGCAATTGATATTTGTAGTAGTAATCCTGATATTGATTTAGTTTTAATGGATATTAAAATGCCCATAATGAACGGATACGAGGCAACAAAAAAAATCAGGGAGTTTAATAAAGATGTAATAATAATTGCACAAACAGCTTTTGCCATGCCAGAAGATATAAAAAATGCATTCGAGGCAGGTTGTAATGAGCATATTGCAAAACCCGTAAGAACAGAAAATTTAATTCAGTTGTTGAATCAATACGGACCAATAAATTAATATTTAATAAAATACAGAACTAATTAGGATAAAAACATTAGGTAATAATGACCAATCAAAAAGAAATAAAAAATGTGGGTGTGGTTATTTTCAGTCTTGAAAATCCAAGATATGCCTTAGAATTGTCGTGTGTTGAGCGTGTTATTAGTTCGGTTGAAATAATACCTCTCCCAAAAGCACCCGATAAAGTTTTAGGTATTATTAATTATCATGGTGATATTATTCCGGTTATTAATATCAGGAAAATGTTTCGTCTACCTGAAAAAGGATTAAGTACTGAAGACCAGTTTATTATTGCAAAAACAGAAAAAAGACTTGTAGCCCTAGTTGTGGATTTTGTAGAAGGTTTCTATGAACTGGAGGATGTGAGTTATGAAAAGACAAAGGAGTTATATCCTTTTGCCGAGTATATAAGTTCAATTTCTGTATTAGAGGATGAGATTATAATTATAAATGATTTGGAGAAATTTTTATCACTAAGCGACCATAATTTTCTCGACAAATCCATTAAAGCCAATAAATGAGTAGCATAATAACATATAACGACTTACATAAACTAAGCCTGTTTGTTGAGCATAATATGGCACTACATTTTCCTGAAAAAAGGTGGAATGATTTAGAGCGCAACATAAAAAAGGCGGCAAATGAGTTTGGCTATTCTGATATTACTGATTTTATTGATAATATAACGGCATCACCTCTATCACAGGTAGATGCTGAGATACTTGCATCGCATTTAACTATTAACGAAACATTTTTTTGGCGTGAGCCAAAAACTTTTGAGGCTCTTGAGCGTGTTATTATACCGGAATTGCTAAAGCGTAAGAAATACTCTAAGAAAAGTATTAGAATATGGAGTGCCGGTTGCTCAGGTGGCGAGGAACCATATTCAATTGCTATTGCGTTAAAAAGGTTTGTTCCTGACATTAAAAACTGGGACATTGAGATATTAGCCACAGACATAAGCCCTTTGATGCTTAAAAAAGCAGAATCCGGTGTTTACGGGAAATGGTCATTTAGGGGAACACCATCATGGCTAAAACAGTCGTACTTTAGTGAAGTATCTCCAAATAAGTTTAAGATCAACACGGATATTAAAAAGATGGTGAGTTTCGACTTTTTAAACCTTGCAGATAACAAATACCCATCTTTGATAAATAACACCAATGCTATTGATATAATTTATTGCAGAAATGTACTAATGTACTTTAATCAGGAAAGGTTTAAAAAAGTAGTTAAAGGCTTTTACAA
>PKTA01000138.1 GCA_002869365.1 Marinilabiliales bacterium
TAGAGACAATGGTGTGGGACGTAAAGGCTCTAAAAAATTTAAAACCTCCGGAACAGGGAAAGGCTTAGAAATAATTGAGAATATTGTAAATGCATATAATAAACTGAATAAGACGAATATTTCTTTTGAAATTAATGACCTGGAAGTTGGCGTTGAGGTTGTGATTAGGGTTGTTTAATCCTCAAAAACCCAAAATACTCCCTTAAGATTACAGCATTTCTATCTTCCGGAGTGAAAACTTCCAAAACTGTAGGCTTGTCATTATTAAATAATACTTCTAATTCGTCTTCAAAAGTATTTAGATTTTCGGCTTTTAAATATTCAACATTAAATGCTTTGCAAATGAACTCTGATTTATAATTGTGGTGATATGCAAAAACATCTTCTAAATTTGGAGTAGTATCAGGTCCTGGAATAAACCTAAAAATTCCACCTCCTGAATTATTAATCACAATAATTTTAAAATTTGATTTTAAATATGAATTCATTAATCCGTTAGAATCATATAAAAAACCTAAATCTCCTGTAATTAACACATTAAGTTTGTTTGAATAAAAAGTATAGCCTGCTGCTGTTGAAACCTGCCCGTCGATACCACTTACTCCACGGTTTGAGTTATAAATTATTCCATTTTTACTGCCAAATAACTGAGAATATCTAACAGGAGTGCTATTTCCCAAATGTAGTATGCTGTCTTCAGGAAGATGATTAACTATACTTTCAAACACCTTAAAATCTGAATATTCAGCATGTTTTAAATATTGTTCTTTAAGATTATCAATTTTTGATTTACGATTTTTCCAAAGCGAATTATAATTGCTTTCGCATGATTGCATCCCCTTTAAAAGGGAAAAAAAGAAATCTGCAGGATTATAATTAACACTCCTGGTCAGGCTGAAATAAGTGTCCATTTTTTCTCCTGAAGGAGAGATATGATAGTGCTTTATAGGCTTATGATTTCTGAGGAATTTTTTGATCATTTTAGAAACCACCTGGCCTCCGATACTGATAAGGATTTCGGGGGCAAATAATTCTTTTTCATCTTCATTCAGGCCGGAAACTATATTGTCGATGGTATCGATAAAGCCCCTATAGAAAAGGTTAGACGTAGTTTCACTTAAAACTACAATATTTTCAAAACCACAAAGTTTGCTAAGTAGATCCTTTAAATTTTCATCAGGACGAAGTTGCCCTGCTATTACCATCACCTTTTTGCTTTTGCTGATTTCTGAGGATAATAACTCGATTTTTGATTTATCAACTTTGTAATTTGGCTTTTTTATAATTGCCTTAACTTCAGTATGTTCATTAACAGAATTATATAATGGCTCGTCGAACGGGATATTAATATGAACTGGCCCTGCCTCCGGAAGTTGGCAATGATTTAAAGCCTCATTAATTATTTTCTCAACTTTTAATTTATCTTCTTCTGAAGAAATTTCCAATGGCAGTTCATATGATTTTTTAATGTAATTCTTAAAAACCTCATTTTGCCTAATCGTTTGTCCGTCACCTACATCTATTAAATGTTCAGGTCTGTCGGCAGTTAATATTAGCAACGGAATTTTCTGATAATAAGCCTCGGAAATTGCTGAGGCATAATTTAATACCGCACTCCCCGAAGTGCATGCAATAGCAACTGTTTTTCCGGTTTTAAGTGCCATTCCGAGAGCGAAAAACGCAGCAGACCTTTCATCAACTATTGTGAAGGAATTAATATTTTTATTGTTTGCAAAACTTATAACGATAGGTGCATTGCGCGATCCAGGAGAAATAACTATATTTTCCAGCCCGTGTTGTACAAATAATTCTGCTAAAAGACTAATGTTCTTTTTGTCGGAAGTCATCCTGCAAATTTCACAATTTTTCTATTACACTCAACAGGGTTTTCGTTTTGTTTACGGTTTCCTGCCATTCGGCTTTGGCATCCGATTGAGCAGTAAGGCCTCCACCAACATAAAACAGAGCCATATTATTTACAAATTTGGCACATCTCAAATTAACGAAAAGTTGCGATGAATCCTTGAAATTCCAGGGGCCTAAAAAGCCGGTATAAAGTTCTCTTCTATGGACTTCTGCATTTTCTATCATATGATATGCTCTTGCCTTTGGTAAACCACAAACAGCAGGAGTGGGATGTAAGCCTTTTATCAATTGACCTGTGATATTGTTTATAGCACTCGCTTTAATTTTAAAGGAATTTTTTAAATGTACCAAATTACCTGCGGTAATTGTTTCAGGACCAGTAGATTTATAATCTTTTATGCCAATTTCAGAAAGTAGTTTTTCTATATAATAACTCACCAGTTGCTGTTCTTCAATTTCCTTCTCTCCCCAAAGTTTTTTCTTTTTATAGTCACTTAATAAGCGAGTGCCTGCAATAGCATTAGTCTCATAATAATCGTTAGTTTTTTTAAATAGAATTTCGGGAGTAGCCCCTGCCCATATTCCAGTTTTACCGCTATTCAACAGGTAGACAAAGGCTTTGGGATACTTATTAATGGTGCTTTCAATAAATTTATCAATTTTAAAATCTGGAAGCAACTCCATGGGGGATACCCTGGAAATAACTATTTTATCGAGTTCTTCTTCATTGAGTTTGTCGATAATATAATCAGTTTTATTGAGATATTGCACCTTCGATAAAAAGGATGATTCATTTAGTTTCTCATCAGGTGGATTAACATCACTTAAGCCTACCAGAAAATCGTTTAACTCATTTAAATCTTCTTCTGAAGTGAAAATGAAATCAGGGTTAATATATTCTATAATATTTGTTTTGGCACTTATAAATTCAGCAATTACAAAGCCTTGTATGTTTTCAATATTATCAAATTCTGTTTTGTGAAGGTTAGGTGATTTTTGAACCAGTAAAATTGTTTCTTTCGAACCAGGAAGGCTGTAAGTTACAAAAGGCAGTCCTTTCCGTATTAGTAAATCTATTATGTTGCTATTAAATAATTTCACTTTTTAATGATAAAATTAGTAATTCGGCAGATGGAAAGAGGCTTTCCGCTATCGTGTTTAATATCGATATTCCACACATGAGTGTTTTTTCCTTTATGGATGAGAGTTCCTTCAGCATAGGCAAAACCTTCTGAGGCAGATCCTATATGATTAGCGCTAACCTGTGCGCCTCTAACATCAAACTCTTTCATGTCGACTATGAGTGATGAACCAAAACCTGCAACAGTTTCGGCTAAAGCCAGATTTGCACCACCATGCAATATTTTCATGGGTTGAAAAGTGCGCTCATTTATTGGCATTCGAGCTTTTAAATAACCTTTGGAGGCCTCAAGATATTCTATTTGCATCCATTCCATCATTGTATTTTTATTGATAGAATTAAGATTTTCAATATTTAAATTAGTTTCCAATAATCTTATATTTAAAAATTAAAAGTAATACAAATTTCTATTTTATTCTTCTTATTACAAAATTGCTTTTACTTTTGTAAAGTATTAGTGAGGTGTCTGGAGTATATTATCCTAAAAATAATAACTTAAGAAATAAAATTAAGATATTAATACAATATTTAGTTGATGTTTAGGATTGCGATAATACTTTATTCATTTCATAGAAATTTTTTGAAATAGTGAATAATTCTCATGGTTATTCCGATATAGGAATCATAGTCTTATTGTGGGAAAATTCAAGAAAAAATAATTTTGTTAAAATACTGATAATTAATAACATATAAATTAGGGACTACTTTTTGTTATATAAGGTATTGAATACTATATGCTATGAAAAAATATATCTACATTTTAAGTTTAGTTTTTATAATTGGAACAATATTTAGTTCCTGTTATAAAGTCAATAATAATCCGCCCAACGATAGTATAACAAACTTCCTTGATTTGCGGGTTAACGAAGATTTCAAGTTTGAAAGTTTTACTAACCTTCAAACTTCAATACAGTTGGCTAGTACAAAGGCAACCGGGACTGAGATTTTACAGATTTATGATGCACATCCTGCAAATGGCGGGAAATTAATATTAACAGGTGCTGCTGATGGCAATGGTAATTTTACATTGCCCATCAGGATAGCTTCACGTCTTTCAGAAGTTTATATTGCTAAACTTTCATCAAACGGACAAAACCAATATGTAGCTGTGCCTGTTACTGGAAATAGTATTGAATTTAGTTTTGCAGGCAATAATGCCTTTAAATCAGTTGATACCTGGTGCGATTGTGATCCAGGTGATTTTTTGCCAAACAATTATAACGACGATTTAGAAATAAATAGTGGAGAGACATATTGTGTAGCCGAAGGAGATTTTGTAACTATTAAAAAGTTGGAACTTCATGCCGGTGGAACATTAAATGTTTGTGGTACAGCAGTAATTAAGAAATTTTATGGAGGTAACTCAGGACAATATATCGGAGGATATATTTCTGTTTCACCAAGCGGTAGTATGACTGTAAAAGAAAAAGGAATGCCACATGATATTGATGTTTATGGTACTCTGGATTTCACTAGCAAGAGTGCAAATATTACTGGTACTCTGCATAACTACGGGGATGTTTCTTCAACCGTAGAGATTGAGTTAAATGGATCTATTATCAATGACGGTTCCTTTACTACTTCTGATAAATTTGAAATTAAAGAAAATGGATCGCTTACTAATAACTGTCAGTTTTATGTAACTACAAGTACTTTATCTCCACTGGGAGGAAGCGACCAGGATTTTAAACAAGAAGGCGCACTTATAAACAATGGTTATATTAAAGTAGATGATAAACTTGAATTAAAAGGCTCAGGTAGTAAAAAAACAACTCTTGGCTTAGGCAGTTTGATTGATTGTGGCGATTTCAAAATTGAGGGTGATGTAGAAGGCCCGGACTCACAAGGTTCGCAAATTGCTGCCGATGATGATAGCGAAACTAAGAGTGATTCAGATATTAGTGGCTATGTTGACCTATGGGTTAAAAATAATAATGATATTGATCCAAATGAGGGAAGTAAAGGTCCCAACGTTACTGAGCATGCTTACACAATTACAGCACCAAGTTGTGCTGCAAATGTAGCGCCGGTTCTAAACGGCCCATTTCAAATAGGTGGATTGGTAAATCAAGCAATTACTCCTTATGTTATTACTGCAACAGGAACCGAACCTGTTGATTATGACGCCACAAATTTACCAAGTGGAATAATATTTAATTCCTCTACTCATACGATTAGCGGAACACCTACAGCAGTTGGCACATATAATATAAGCTTAACAGCTAGTAATTTTATGGGTGATGATACCGAAACCCTTATGTTAATTGTTACACAGCCAACTGAACCACCTGTTATTTCAAGTTCATTAACTGCTAGTGCAACAGTTAATCAATCATTCAACTATACGCTTTCAGCAACCGGAACTGGACCTATTACATACTCCGCTAATAATTTACCTGGGGGCTTAAGTTTTAATTCGAGTACACAGGAAATTACAGGAAGTCCTACTGCAGCCGGCTCTTACAGTATTGTATTAGGTGCAAGCAATGATGGTGGTCCAACAACCGAAATACTCGTACTAACTGTTGGAACACCTCCAACAATTTCCAGTCCTTTAACAGCATCAGGAACAGCTGGAGATCAACTTGTAACTTATACTTTAACAGCAGAAGGTTCTCCAGATATTACTTATTCGGCAACTAATCTACCCGATGGTTTATCCTATAATCCTAACGATCATACAATAAATGGCACACCAACTTTTGGAGGTGTTTATAATGTAACACTGCAGGCCACTAATGATTATGGTTCAGATGTACAGACACTTGTATTAACTATATCAGAAGGATTGGAGGCACCTGTAATCAGCAGTCCTTTGACTGACAATGGAATGAAAGATTTTCCATATAGTTATACTATTACTGCTACAGGATCGCAAACAATTACTTTTAGTACGAGTAATTTGCCTGACGGACTTTCCGTTAGCGGAAATCTTATCAGTGGCATTCCAACAGTTACCGGAACTTTTAATATCTCATTGACAGCGACCAATTCTGCAGGAACCGACAATAAGACACTTGTATTAACCCTAGGAACTGGTGGAAGTACAGATACTGATGAGGATGGAGTGCCGGATAATCTCGATGCCTATCCTGATGATGCTAGTAGAGCATTTAATTCATATTATCCTGACGAAGTAGAGTATGTGAGTGTTGCCTTCGAAGATTTATGGCCTGGTTATGGCGACTACGATTTCAATGATTTTGTCGCAAATCTGAACTTTAAAATGGTGACAAATGCACAGAATGAAACAGTAGATGTAATTATAAAATATCAGATTATGGCTGATGGCGCTTCTCTGGAAAACGGATTTGGGTTAGTATTTGATGCACCTTCTTCTTCTGTTGAAAGCGTTACAGGCTGCTTGAAATTTGGAAATGCTGTGGTTATGGATCCTGCCGGTTATGAGGCTGGTCACACAAATAGTACTGTAATTATTCCAATAGACAATATAAATACTATTATGGACGGTGGAATGGCAAATACTATACTGGGAGGAAAATATGTACAGACAACTGTAAGTACTATTACTACACATTTTAGTATTCCACAGGTATCCATAGGAACTCCTCCTTATAATCCGTTTATTTTCGTGAGTCAGAACCGTGGTCATGAAATTCATTTAAAAGATCAGCCGCCTACTGAATTTGTAGATACTGATTACTTCGGTACTTTTACTGATGCTTCAGTTCCGGCAGAAGGAAAGTATTATCGTTCTGATTCCGGTTTACCTTGGGCAATAGAAACTGCAATAAATTTCAATTATCCTATTGAACAGGTTGATATTCTTTCAGTCCATTTGAAATTTGCTGCCTGGGCACAGTCTTCAGGACAGGATTTTCCTGACTGGTATATGAATAATTCGGGTTATAGAAATAGTGAAAACATTTATGTAGTACCTCAATAAGCGAAAAAATTTCATATTAGTAATACAAAGCCCCTGCAAACTTTAGTTTGCAAGGGCTTTTTTTTGAGTCCTAATTTTTATTTGTAATACCCGTTATTAAAACAACCAATCCTACCAATGCTACCGCACCGCCTCCAAATAATTTCAGATTTGCCCGTAAATTGGTATCACTTTCATAATCAGTTTCGTTGTTTGTTATATCTCTTAAAACTGCTGTTGTTTCTCTTTCAACTTTTGCAGCAAATGTTTGTTTGGTTTCATAACCCTGGTAAGCAAAGTATGAACCAACTACTATTAATATAATTCCGATAATTTTTTTCATAAGACTTAATATTTTAATTTGTCACAATATAATAATTTTATTTCGTCAGCAAAATATTTAAAAGGATTTTTGTATTTTCTTCCTCTAATTTATTTTAAATTACCCATATAAACCTTCGGAAATTGAGAGCGTATTTATCTTGATTACCTTATGTTTTGATTAATAATTTGTGAGATCTGAGGATAATATTGACAATCTCAGGAAAGAAAATGTTATTAAAGGTTTCGTATCTGTAAAAACTGTAAAGTGGAAGGTATTACAGTGTTAGTGAATCATAAAAATTCAGTATACATGAAAAGAGTTTGTAATAAAACTTTATTCGTAATAGTAAAAAAAAGAAAGAAAGATTGAGGATATAAAATCCAACAATCCTTCTTTTATTAATTTTAAACCTTCTTCCCCACATAAAAAACATAACCATAAAACTCCTTATACTTATTGTATAAAACAAGTTCGTGTTGTTGGTTTTTAATGAATCCTTCTATGGGAGTATTGCCTTTATGTTTCGAAAGATATTCCTTCTGAACATTTATTTGAGGATCAAAGAAATTCTCTGTCCAACAGTTATCCGGAAGTATAAATGCTGCGACGGGAACATAACCCGCCTTTTGCATTTGTAATACTTTTTTCGGAATAGTGTCAATTTCAGGATAGGCGTCATTCCAAAACTCTTCAATTTCTGAAGGACGCTTTTCGGTAAACCAACTTGCTTCAGTTACAGCTATATATCCTCCCTTTTTTAAAAATTTTCTCCATTCTCTAAGTCCTCTTTCATAGCCAATATTGTATATTGCTCCTTCACTCCATATCAAATCCAGTTCTTCATCCTTAAAACTGAGCTTGTCCATGGAACCAACTTCACCTTTCACTTTATTCTGAAGATTTAGATTTTGAACATTCTTATTAAAGATGTTTATAAATGTGGGAAACATATCGATTCCGGTAATTTGTCCGGCTGTGTTTTGCGCCAGTATCATTGTTTGTCCACCTGTTCCACAACCCAAATCAACTATCTTGGAGTTTTTATTCAAATTATCAATAAAACTGAGTGCTTTTAGAGTTACTTCTTTGCTTCCAGGTCCCTGGCGTTCAAAGTTTGAATAATATTCGCAAATTAAATTAATGTCGAATTCGTGTATTGATTTTATATCACTACTCATGATGTTTAAATTTATGTTGAAACATTATACGCTCTTGCGCATATATTTCATGATTAATAAAAATAATAGAAAAACCCCAAACAAGAAATTGTTTGAGAATAAATAGAAATAATAAGCCTTCGGCAGAATGCCAAAAAACTTATTTACTTCACCGACTCCATTTTAAATTTAAACATCCAAAATTTTTGATGGCTCAAAATTAATATTTTTCAATAAATTACAACAATAAAAAAATAATTTATACAAATAGAAAAGGACAGGTTATAATAAATATTAATTATGATTTTTCTGAAATAAATTTTCACTTTTTCCAGGTTCCTGAACTTATTTAAAAAAAAATTCACAGCCTCAATCTCGTATGAATATTGCTATTGCTTTGATATGCAAGCATATAAGATAAGGTAATTCTTGCATTTTGAAAAATTATTACTTACATTTGTAAACGAACATTTTTTACAAACAAACAAAACAACAAGATTATGGCAAGTTCAGACGCTGTAAATCAGGCAAGCCGCCTGTCGGAAATTGGATTTCCGGAATTTACAACAAAATTGGTAACTGACGTATTTGATGCACTAGTTTCATCAAACATTCGTCAAACTGAAGCTTATATTTCCTTAATAAAGGAAGTAAGCAAATCGATAACACAATATGTTAACGATACTAATGATGATATCGGTGGTGATGAGATAATGCAATTCTTATCAGGTGTTTTACCTCCCAACGATGCAAGTGGTGACAGTGAAGATGCCACCAAGTTAAAACCTACTGCAAGTTTGTCAACTGCTGCTAGTAATAATGAGGTCAAGAAATTGAAAGATGCATTGGTAATAGATGGCCTGGAGGGTACTGCCAACGAAAGTGTAGTCCCTGCTAATGGTAACATTGATCAGGCTAAATATGATGCAATTTTAGAAGCCGTGGCAAAACGATTGGCAGCGAACAAATACGATCTGCTGAAAGAAATGGTAAAACAAGGTATCTTACGTTTGGTAGTGGAAGATGGTTTAATAGAAACACGTCTTACATTTTCAACTTACGGATCATCATTTTATCAGGCAAAATCAAAGCAGTACAATCGTAAAAACTTTGCTTTCAAAGCAAAAGCTAAAACCGGCGGATTTGTTTCACTATGGTGTAAGGCTTCTGCTTCAACTTCTTATAGCAGTGTTAGTGTAAGTACTGCTGAAAAAGTCGACAGAGACAAATCAGGAAGCAGGGTTAATATTTTCGGCTTAGTTAGAATAAACTTTAAAACCGATTACTTACCTCTTAACGATTAATGTGTTATGGCTGATCCAATTAGCAGTCCTGTTGAACTGGGTTTCTCAGATTTCGTTTCAAAATTAATTTCCGACACATTTGAAGCAGTAATTACTACAACCATGAGGCAGGAAGAAGACTGGCAACAGTTGAATGAACTGCTTTCGCAGGAAATGGAAGTATTTACTGATATGGTGATTGATGATGATATGCTAAAAACTGAAATGATAAGATTATTTCCCGATAATGAGGGAGGTATAATTATCATGAAAGGTTTGGAGTATATCAAGGCAAATCCTGAAAAGAATGTGCTTGAAACGCCTCCAATAGAGTCTTTTACAGGCTATTCCCCTAAAGGAAAGGAACTTACTGAAGAAGATGTTATTGCAATTTATAGTGCAGTTAAGAGTATTCTTGGCGTAAAGCAATATGAACTTCTTTCAAAAGTGTTTTCCAGAGGTGCTACCAAGGTGGTTGTGGATGCAGGGAAAATTAATGCAAAACTAAATTTTGAGATACTTCAGGTGGAGGACGATGAGGAAGAAACTCCTGATGATCCCACAGGTGGTGGGACTAATCTCAATATTTCCAGAATTTTCGTAAAAAGAAAGTTTCCCGGATTTGTTGGGTTGTCGCGACCAACAGAACTCAGGAATGTTCACTTTTTTGTGAAACCTCCTACAGATAAAGATCCACAAACATCGCAGGTAAAAGCCAATGTTTATGGTGAAGTAGAAATTAATTTCAAAACTATTACATGAACACATTAAATAATTTTGATGTTAATGAATTGATATTGCAACTTCATGGCGAACTTAAGTTCGCTTTTGAAGTTGCTAATTCTACCGGTAAACAAGCCGGCATGCAAATGCAGAAGCTCAAAGTTAAGTTCGGTAAACAAAATGTTGCCGACCTAAACGATGATGATGAGCCCATAGTTCTTAATTCAGAAAGATATCCCAGTGATGAAGATTGGGAACTGGAAGTGGGATATAAATATGGCGATCCTGTACCAAATTTACCTGCATCTGAAAACTGGTCGGTGGGAACTAATAGCCAGTTAATTCTGGATCGTCTGGAAAAAACAGATATTATAAAAATTAAAGGGGTTAGTACTTATTGGAAATCCAAGTTAATTGATGAAGGTATTAGAAGTGTTGGCGATCTGGCTAAAACTTCCAATGAAAGAATAATTAGTATCTGTAATAAATACGGAAGTATGAAACCATTGGAATTTCAGATAAAGGTATTATTGCTTGTAAGAGATTTTAAGCCTTTGAAATTCAAGATATTTGCCAATTTACCTCTGTTTTATTTGCTGGAAAAGACAACGTCAGAATTAAAACGAACATTTCAAAATAAATTAAGTGGACCGGAAATATCTGAATTAAGAGCAGTAGCATCAATTGTTTTCCTTTGTTTTGATAAAGACTTAAGTTCTAAGTTTAAAATGGATCTGGTCTCAAAATAAAATTCTCAAATAATTTACAAATTCTGTTAATATTATAGATTAGCAGTGTTTTTTTAATGTTATAATATTATGTTTAAATTTGGAAGAACTAGTAAATCTAGATTAAGAACATGTCACACCGACCTTCAAACTATTATGAATGAGGCGATTAAAATTAGCGATGTGGACTTCGGAATTGCAGAAGGGCATAGGAGTTTAGAAAAACAATTGCAATATTATAATGAAGGAAAATCCAAACTTGATGGGATAAATAAAAAAAGCAAACATAATTACTCGCCTTCTATGGCGGTTGATATTTATGCCTATTTTAATAACAAAGCAAGTTGGGATAACGAGCACCTTAGTTATTTAGCTGGAATTATCCATGCGGTATCGGAAACCTTATTTGAACAGAAAATAATAACTCACAAAATCCGGTGGGGCGGTAATTGGGATAGAGATGGTGTTATTCTTAATGATCAGTCGTTTGATGATAGGCCTCATTTTGAATTGTTTTAAAAACTAAATCCAATATTTACAAAAAAAGAAGGGAAAGGATTAATATTTGAGCCCATAATGGATAATTCTATTGGTCCAACGAAACTGTCATAGGAAGCCGTTGCCCCAAACCCAAGCATGGTTTTATTGGGGTCAACCACGTCTTCAAGACTTTCTTCTACAGCACCAATATCTGTTCTTAAAGTTAAGTATATCTTTTGATATATGTTATATTGCAAATGTAATCTTACTATTGCAGAGTATAACCCCCTTTTTTGAACAAAAGCAACACCGGTAAAAGGTACAAAGGTGCTTATATAATTGATTTCGTTTAAACCTCCTGCTCCAAACCAATGTTGCTTTGGAGGTTGGTTTTGTTTAAGTGTCCATCCTGCAAAAATGCTGGGTTTTAAAGTTAGTTTGTTAGATACTGGAATATTATAGTTAAGTTTTAAATACATAACCAGTGAGTTAGTAAATAATGCATTCGACCAGCCTGAAGAGAATGTCATTGCATAGAGTCCTTTTAACTCTCCGATAAAACCTTTAGTTGCGAAATAGGGTTTGTCTCTGGTATCTGCCCTGAATTTAATAAACAGGTTTCCATAACTATTGAAATCTTCAAAGAGAAGGTTAAATGTGTCGACTACAACAGTTTGCTTACTCCTAAAATATTCAAATTCAAAACCTGCTCGTGCACTATATAGATTTGATAATGTTGATGTAATAAAAATTGACGATTTCAAATTACTAACATTGATATTAGTTTCTTTTACATTATTATCATATTCATCATAATTAAAATTATACATATCTACTTCTAAACCAAAGCCTGGTTTTAGGCCATTTGAAATCAGGTACAACATTCTTAATCGGGGATTAGTTCCTAAAACTAATTCACTAAAAAGTTTACTTCTGTTTCCAAAAATATTCCTAAAAACACCATTTACTTTAATACTACCCTGATAATCTAAATCATAGTGCACCGATGCTGAAATATATCCGGGAGAGCCTTCCTCCAGATCAATTACAAGATTTGCCTTTCCATCCACTCTGGGTTCCAATCGGTAATAAATATATTTATAAAACTTTGTACCATAAGCAGTTGTTATAACTTCTTCAAGTTCATTTAAGTAAACTGTACTATTTCTAAAATCTTCAAAATAATTGTCAAGATAAGCTTGGGGTAATTTATCATTGCCCTCATAAATAACATCAACAACATCAATAGAAACCAAAGGTTTTTTATTAAACTCTTTAATTGGTTTGAATTCAATGGCATTCAGTGAGTCAGCAAGGGTTTTTAGTTCATTATAATATTCACGGGCAATACTTTCACCGTAAGCTATAATGGTGTCATATTTTGTAAAATCCATCATACCTGCCGGAACATTGAATTTAATATTGATATTTATTAAACTGTCGGCTTCAATATTTGCTTCTTCCGCATGGAAAAAAATTATCTGATTAATTATTCCTGTTATGGAACCAAGTTCTTCAATATCAGTTCTAAGGCCTGATTGAACATCACCCCCAATTAAAAATTCAGCGCCTTGTTTTTTTAAAGGTCCTGCAGGAAAATTATTAACAATTCCACCGTCAACCAGATATTTTCCATTATATAATGTTGGAGAGAAATATCCCGGAATCGACATGCTGGCACGGATAGCCATTGGTAAATAACCACTATTTAAGATTTCTGCCTTGCCATTATAGAGATTTGCTCCAACACAAATAAATGGTATTTGAAATTTATTGAAATCAGTAACATTCCAGGCAGGAGAAAAATATTTGTTCAATAGTAAATTAACCTGCTGTCCGTAATACATCGATTTATTTATACCAACCTTCTTCTTGTCGAAAGGTAAAGATATAATCGAAAGCCCTGAAAACTCCTTTTCCTCATAAGCAATATATTTTCTTGGGATTTCATCTTTTAATACTGCATCCCAATCCTGAGTTTCAACCATTTTTTGTATCTCATCAGGACTGTATCCTATGGCATAAAGTCCTCCAATTATGCTACCGATGCTTGTTCCTCCAATATAATCAATGGGCAGGCCTACTTCCTGAAAAACCCTAAGCATGCCAATATATGCAAAACCTTTTGCGCCTCCACCACTCAATACTAATCCAATTTTAGGTCGTTTTTTCTTAATTGGCTCTTTTGTGTTTTCAGAAATAGCAGAATTTGTTATTGTAAAAAATAGTACAATAATTAGGAAAATAATAATTCCTTTGTTAAACATAAATCATTGGTTAATGATAAGTTCAAACAAAAATAAATTAAATTAATGAACATTAGTTGATATATAATTTTTTTAACTCGGCAAAATATTAGAAGTATATCTTACTTAAAACTCATATTTATTGCTAAAATAATTCCATTAACTCTTAACCTTTTGGCTTACTAATCCAAACAGGAATGCTGATGCCTTTTTTTGGTCCTTGTGGTATATTCTGAGCATTTTCTTCAAATATCCCAAATTTAGTAGGCTTTCCCGGAGAGGCAAAAGGCTGGTCGAATGCCTGAAATAAAAATAAAGGTATAGTTGTTTTATGTCCGCCATACTGACCATCTAGCCAACTAAATATTTGGTTTATTACTTTAACCTGATTCTCCTCACCAAAAGTTGCATCATAGCCGGTTTCGCCAACATAAACGCTTGGTGATCCACCTAATTCATTGTCAACGGTGTGAAAATATTTGATGTCGTATCCGAAGTCGGTTTTGTTCATATCTTCTGTATAGTGGTTAAAAAACACAAAGGCTTGCCCTGAATTCCACTGACTACTCCAGTGCTCATTAATATATTTTGTTGATGTAAAAGATACCGGATTGGCAGCCGAATCAGCAGGATAGTTCGAAATGGTTGTTGAAACAGGTATTTCCGGCATTCCGGCTTCAGCCAGCGAGGCTTTCATATTTTCGAACGAATGAGGTATCCATTTAGTAATATAGTCTTTAAATGCGGCGGCATCTCCGGGGGCAACACGATCAACCTCATTACCCAAGAGTATTACTTTAACATATTTTTTTGTGTTTTCTACTGACCCAAAGGCCTCTGTTAAAACTTGCACCCATTTATCGGTATAGGTTTTGTTGACCATAAACCCGGGATTATTTCCTATGTTTAGAGCGGAAGTTGCTGTGCCCAGTGAAAGTTCTATTTTGAGTTCAGGATGGGCTAAGATATACTTTATTACCGGCTCCAATGTAGGAGATATAATGGTATCAGGGGTTCCAATTCCCACATCATGATAGGTGCGGATGAGTTTGAAATATTTTGTTATCTCATCTAAATCCTTTTCAATATTCCTGTTTTTTCTGTTTGCCCAGGTTTCATAATTTATACCAACATTATAACTGAAGGGGCTATTAGAAGGGATTAAATCCGAACTATTTGTAACCGTTAAATTGGCTGTTGTTTGACTGACTTCTCCATGCGTGTCTTTAATTTCAATGTTTACGATATATTCACCTTCTTCACTAAAAATATTTTCATGAACCTTATCTGTTACCCATTCGGTTTCCCAAACACCATCGTGCTCCCAATCAAATCTTATTTGGAGATGTTCGCTTTCATCTTCTTCATCCCAACTACCAGTGGCATCCAAAGTAAATGTTGTACTTGTTGAGCCTATAGAAGGGTAAATTTCAATGCTGGCCTGTGGCTGATTGTTGTTTTTATTGCAGGAAGTTTGCAAAAACACCAAAGCAAAAAGTATAAATATAGGGTATGTGGTTCTTTTAAAAAATTTAGTCATAACGAAATAAGTAAATGAAAGTATTTCTAGTGACTCAAAAGTATGTAAATAAATATTAGATACCACAAAACTGTATATTATCTCTGAATTCCTTTAACAGCCTGATGTTGAGATTTGGGTTTTTCAGTTTATTATCTGGAAAATTATTAGAAAATTGCAAATAAAACGTTAATAAATAACAATTAATTTATAATAAGTCTAAATAAGGCTATATTCGCAGTTCACTAATTTTAAATAAATGAACACCAGAACATTACTTCTTTTAATTGTTGTAAGTGTAACAACAATATTCGTTATCAGTGGCTGCAAGAAAGACGATGTAAATGATTCACAAAATCAAAATGTAGAACTAGTCGAAACCGATTATCCGGGTATTATGATGACACTTTCTGCGATAAGTTATGCATCTGATGGTTTTACTGAAACTACAATTAGAAGTCATATTAATGAGTTGCTAAAAGATACTGACTTGGCTACAGCAGGAAACTGGAAACGTGTTTGGGGGCCGGGTATTTCACCCGACTCAGCGAATTTAGCGTTTGTAGCAAAAGTTAATACTAATCCTGTTAGTTATGCTATTGTTATCAGGGGCACCAATCCGCATAGTCCGGCTGGTATAGAACAGGATTTAGAGGCTCTTAAATTAGTACCTTTCCAAGGTGGTGAAACAAATGATTCTATAGCTCATGGGGCAGAAGCAGGAATGATTAACATATTAAATACTACAGATGCATTAACAAAAAGGAGTTTAGAATGGTTTCTTGATTCCATCCCATCTGTATCAAAAATACCATTATTTGTAACAGGTCATAGCCAGGGAGGATATCTGGCTCCCATAATGGCTTATTGGGTGATGAAGAGTCAGAATTTCAACAATAAATTTACTGTTAGAACCTATACTTATGCAGGACCCACAGTATGGAATAGCGGATTTGTTCAAAATTTCAAAACAAGCCTTACTCAAAATGGCGGATCTATAAATATGTATGTCAATAGTTTGGATGTTATTCCATACTTTTGGTACAATATTCCTGGTATTGAGCAAAATCATATACCAGTAACGGTACCCGAAGAAATATCTTTAGGTTATAATGTTTCTGAGTCTATTCTGAAAGATAATAAAATTAAATACCATCAATTAACAGATACAATTTCTATTGGCTCAATTGCTATTGATACAACAGAGCATCCTCAAACTTCTGCCGACTCAACTGCATGGTATAAGAAATGGGTCGCCGTTGAGCATAATCATAATAACTATTTAAAGTTATTGGGAGAGAAGCAGGTGAATTTTTAGTTTTTGATAAAATAATTTTATTTTGTCTGTTTTGTTTCGTAAACTCTTGATTAGGAAGGGTTTTATTTGGGTTTTTATGTAAATAACTAAGTTTTTTATTGCTTATATGGAATTATTCTAAATAAGTATTATATTTGTGTCTTCATAAATATAATTTACTAACAAGCAAAAACTTAAGTTATGAAAACTATTAAAAAATTCAACGTCTTACTGTACACCCTGGTTTTTTTATTTGTAATAACATCATGTAATAAAAATGATGATATCACACCCTCCAATAATGAGGGCGAAATTAAGGAAGCAAACAAAGATGTTGTTGCCTCCAAAGAACATATGGGTATTTGTTATGGGCCTTATCATAAAGCCGGACAGGCTCCGACCACACCTATCCCAACACAGCAGATAAAAGATGATTTATCATTAATTGCAACTCATTTCGATTTTCTCAGGACCTATACTGTTGCCGATAATATGGAAAAGGTTGTAGAAATTGCGGCCTCAAAAAATCTTCAAGTTGCCTTGGGAGTTCATTGTTACCCTAATAATCAGGGTGGCGCAGCCAAAACAAAGGCCGATATTGATAAAGCCATAAATGCAACAAAAGCTCATAAGTCAACTGTTTTGTGTATTATTATTGGAAACGAAACATCTCTTAATAAAGGTTCCAATCCAAATTATGTTGATCCTTCTGTTGTTGCAGGATATATGGATTATGCCAAGACAAAACTGGATGGAGAAGGATTAGATATACCTATTACATCATGTTTATCTGCAGGTGGAGCAGATGTAAATTCCGGTGAATATGCACCACAAATCCTTGAAAAATGCCGCGATTTAAATTCTGAAGAACATAGAATTATTATGATGAATATCTATCCATTTTATGGTCAGTTAGCTACTAATAATATTACACCTTCTGATATTTCAGGAAATATGGAATGGTCATTTAATAATCAAGGTATCAGAGCTGCTGAGACCAAATACGGTCTTTCAGTAGTTATTGGGGAAATAGGATGGCCAACAGGTGGACACAATAGTTTTCAAAATGTTACTAATGCTGAGATAAACTTTAAAACTACTTTAAGCTGGATAAACGGAAACAATACTTATCGTCAGGCATATAATACATTCTGGTTTGAAATGTTTGATGAACCATGGAAAACCGCTGAACCGCATGGCGCAGGAACTCATTGGGGATTGTATGAGAGCACTTCTCAATCACCAAAATTTACAATCCCTAGTTTGCTGTAAGAAATTTAATTCTACTTTAAAACGAAAAACATTAAATCACTACTAGAGAATATTTACTCCTTAGTAGTGATTTTTAAGATTAATTTTAGTAACCACTTATTTATATTAACGAATATTCATCGGGATGAAAAAAATACTTATTATTTTAACCTTATTGACCTTTATTTTAAATTCCTGCCAAAAAAGTGATAAACTTATAATCGATGGAATTACATTTGATTATCAGGCAGAGTTACAGAAAATAGTTGATACACACTGGGATGATTTCGTTGATGGACGAGATGAAATCCCCGGGGGATATGCACTTCAGATTCTTTCTCCGGCAGGTAACTATTTTGTTAGTACAGGCGACCTTATCAATGCAACAAATCAAACACATTTCAGGGCTGCCAGTGTAACAAAAACATTTACGGCTGCTGCTGTTGTGTTATTGCATCAACAAAAAAAACTGAGCATAAATCACTTTCTTACCGATACTATTCCCGGAACATCTATTACCTATCTGCCTGAAAGCGATGAGTTTGATATTCCTTTTAAAGATAAGATTACAATTAAAATGCTTTTGCAACATAGATCCGGAATGTGGGACGTAATCAATCAGGATATTCCTGATAATGTAAATCAGCCTTATGCCGGTATGAGATATGTTGATTATGTTATGGATATATTAGGCGAGCCGGAACATACTTTTACAACCACTGAAATGGTAAAAGTAGTGGCAGATAATCAATTATTTAATACTCCTCCGGATGAAGGTTTCCATTATTCTAATACAGGAATGTCAATATTGGGTTTTATAATTGAACGAATTAGTGGCATGAGATACGACCAGTTTGTGAAAGAAAAACTGCTAATACCAAACGGACTTAATAATACAACTTTTCCTTACCTGGGGAATGACCAAACAATTCCTTCTCCATATGCTGATTCTTATGCTTACATAGATGGAGAAATATTAAATTTCACCGTACAAAATGCTTCCCAAAATGTAGCTGAGGGAAATGTTATTACTACACCTGAGGATTTGTCGAAATGGATTACAAATCTTTACTCAGGGAATGCTGGCATCGACTATAAGTACGTTAAATTTTTAATGATGGATTGCCTTCCAACCTATGAGTCACATCAAAATTATGGACTGGGAACAGTATATACTCCGGCATTAGGCTATGGCCATAATGGAGGAAAAATTGGATTTTTTACTTCTACACGATATGATCCTGAAACAGAAATAACTTATGTGATTTATACTAATGTCTGGGATTTTGATGCATTTTCCTTCGACTTATATACCCAGATGACAAATCTGTATGGTGTGGTGTATGCAGCAAAGGATATTTTAAAACAATAGAAATAACTGAATATTATATGAAATACTTACCATAACATATATTAAAGATGAAAAAACTGTTTAGTATCGTTTTATTGATTGCATTAGTTGTCTTTTCCTGTAAAAAAGACAAAATCGCTACACCTTCAAATTCGGAAATTATAAGTGATAGTCTGGAAGTAATAAGAGTGAATTTGGGAAATGAGTTGGGGGTGGTTATTCCAAGCATAAGTGTTTATATACAAAGCCCTGAAGAAACAATGTTTGCTACAAGTTCTGAGTCAGGGATGCCAAGAATTACGCCAGATACCTATTTTCGTTTTGCCAGCAATTCCAAAAATTTTACCTCAACGGCCATACTGAACATGATGGAGGATGGATGGCTTAATATTTATGATTTTATAAGCGATACGATTCCAGGGATGAATATATCTTATGTTCCATCTACTGAAATATGGGATATACCTCATAAAAATCAAATTACTATTGAGCAATTACTGCAGCATAGTGCAGGAGTTTATGATGTTGATAATGATGAGGTTCCTAACTGTGATGGCTTGTCGTATGTAAATTTTACCATGAGAAATAATCCTGATCATCAATTTCATGTTGACGAACTTGTTGAGCAATTATCCACATATAATTTGAGTTATTGGGAGCCTGGTTACAGTCATCATTATAGTAATACCGGTTATAGTATTTTGAGTGAAATAATATCCAGAGTTTATTCAGAACATGCAGGAAGTGAAAAAACATTTAAGGATTATTTATATGATTTTGTTTACGGACCAGGCTCAGTAGTTCCTGTTGGTGTTAATTTCCCGGATTTGGCTTCAGAGCAGAACTTACCTGATCCACATGCTTTAGGAAATATGTACGCTCCTGCCAATGAAGGAGGTCATGTTATTTACGATGCATCGAATATGAGCGCTCATGTGGCAGAAGGAAATGGATATGGAACATTTGAATATTTAAACACCTATGTCCGTTCATTAATGACCGCTAATAATGTACTTGATAGTGAAACTGTTAAACTTATGCAAACAGATTATTCGCCTGACACATCAGGTAGTAGTCATTATGCTTTGGGATGTACCACTACTCCAAAATTAGGATTTGGACACAATGGAGAAATCAGAGGCTATTTATCCATTATGGCTTATGATCCTGTTCATGAAGTATCGATAGTAGTTATGATGAATTCTGTTAATTATATAAATCATGATGACTATATAACTAACTTTAAAGGGATGTACAAAGCTGCATGGAAGGCAAGAGAGATGATGGGATACCCGGGGGATCCGTCTTTGATGCAATAATGGAAATCACCAAAGTGTGGAATAGATGCTTTACTCTACACTCATCACTCTACATTATCTTCTCAACTTCCCCAACTCTCTCTATCCAAACTACGGTATTGTATAGCTTCGGCAATATGGTATGATTTAATACCTGGCGAATTATCCAAATCCGCAATAGTACGGCTAACCTTTTTAATTCTGTCGAAAGCTCTTGCAGAAAGATTAAGGCGTTCCATGGCACGTTTAAGCAGGTTTAATCCGTCCTCATTTAGTTCACAATATTTATCAATATCCTTGGAAGTCATTTGGGCGTTACAAAAAATATCCTTCCTGCCATCAAATCTAATTTCTTGTGCTTTTCGTGCTTCTATTACCCTGTTTCTAATAAAATTGCTCTTCTCGCCTTTTGGACTTATAGCCAAATCCTTAAAAGGAACCGGTGTTACTTCCACATGCAAGTCTATTCTGTCCATCAGGGGTCCTGATATTTTGTTTAAGTAGGATTTTACGATTCCCGGAGAGCAAACACATTCTTTGGATGGATCGTTATAATAACCGCAAGGGCAGGGGTTCATGGATGCAATTAGCATAAAACTTGCAGGGAAATTTACAGTTACTCTAGCTCTGGAAATAGTTACTACTCTATCTTCCATTGGCTGGCGCATAACTTCCAAAACTGTCCTTTTAAATTCGGGTAGTTCATCGAGAAACAATACACCATTTTGGGCTAAAGATATTTCTCCGGGTTGTGGGTAAGTTCCTCCGCCAACTAGACCTGCATCACTTATAGTATGATGTGGTGAACGGAAAGGCCTCTCAGAAACTAATGAAATATTCTCCTTTAATATTCCAGCCACTGAGTGAATTTTTGTGGTTTCCAAAGCCTCATTTAACCCCATAGGGGGAAGTATTGAAGGTAGCCTTTTGGCGAGCATGGTTTTACCTGATCCCGGAGGACCAATCATAATTAAATTATGACCTCCGGAGGCTGCAATCTCCAAAGCCCTTTTAATGTTTTCCTGTCCCTTAACATCTTCAAAATCAAAAGGGTAGTTGTTGGTTAAAGTTAAAAACTGCTCTTTTAAATCTACATCAAATGGCCTTGCATCCGATTCGTCATTTATTAAATCAATTACATCTTTTAAATGCTTCATTCCAAACACATCTATGCCTTCAACCACAGCTGCTTCTTTGGCATTTTCCATCGGGACAATAAGCCGTTTTAATCCGGCATCTCTTGCTTTAATTGCCATTGGCAGAGCGCCCTTAATACGCTTTATGCCTCCATCCAAAGATAGTTCTCCCATTATCATATACTCCGAGATATCGTCGCAGTTAAGTTGGCCTGAAGCAGCAAGCATTCCTATGGCAATAGGTAAATCGTAGGCTGAACCTTCCTTTTTTATATCGGCAGGAGCCATATTCACAACTATTCTGAGTTTTGGATAGTGCAGGTCATTATTTAATAGTGCAGAAATTATTCTGGTCTGGCTTTCTTTAACAGCATTGTCAGCAAGTCCGACAAGGTGAAATCCGGTTCCTCCACTGATATTTACTTCTATAGTAATTAAAATTGCATTTATACCTTCAATGGCGCTTCCATAGGTTTTTACTAACATGAGGGCTTTGTTTAAGTGTTTTACTTTAAATAAATATTGTAAATATACAAAATTTGAAATAATTAGTGTGTATATCATGGAATTTGACATAATCTATGTGTAATGGAAGGAATCAATGAAACTAATAATTACCTCAAAATACAGTTCATCCAGATAATTCAACAGTTGAGTAAGTAATTTTTTTATGTCTCTGATCCTCACTGTATTTTCGCCGTCATTACTAATTAAAAAAATAAAAAAGATGAAAAAAGTGAGTAAAAGTATGTTAGCAATAACCTTAGTTATGATGTCTCTAACAGCAGTATCAGGGACAAATAGTTTTGATAAATTAATGAAAGAAAATCTTAAGGCCTTAAGAGTAAATACAGAAGATGTTAATTTTATTGAACTGGCAGATAATTTTGCGAAAATAGCTGAGAATAACCCAAACAGATTCGAGCCATTATATTATTCGGCTTATTGTTATATTATAGGTAGTTGGCAGTTTGATAATCCTGCCACGAAAACAGAGTTGTTATCCAAAGCAAATGTTGCTATAGATAAGGGTTTATTATTATCACCTGAAAATGATGAATTATTAGTGCTTAAAGCATTTTATTATCAGGCTATGATAATGACAAATCCACAAAAATTTGGTCAACCATATTCCATTAAAGCTTCCGAATTGTTTTCAAAAGTTCAAGGACTTGAGCCTTCAAACCCACGTGCACAGTTTTTGTTGGCGCAAAATACTTACTACACACCAGTTGAGTATGGAGGCGGAAAAGATAGAGCGCTACCTCTTTTTGAAAAGGCGGCGGGCTTTTTTAAGTCACAAGACACTTCAAATTACCTTGCACCTATATGGGGAGAACAAACCAATAAGCAAATGATATTGAAATGCAGTAAATAAAAAAATACTATACACATTGGTTCGGATTAGTTTTTATCCGGATCAATGTATATAGAATTAAGGATAGATGTAACGTAATTAATCAATCTTTTCGTTAAATGTGAATAAATTAAAAACGTATTGGGACTTTGTAAAACTAAAATTCATTCAAAAATCAATATATTAGTAAAAAATTCTTATGAAAAATAAACACCTTAAAAATATTTTGATAATTCTAGTGATTAGTGTTGTCATAACATTTATGTTCAACTTTGCTTATGGAGGCAACAACTTTCAAATAATTACTATTTTGCTAAATATACTGTATGGAATTATCATTGGTACATCAATAAGTCTTAGTGGTATTATTTCTCATTTCATTACCAGCAAATATGATATATCTAAAAACCCTATTAAGACTTACGTAATACTACTTATTGCAATTTTTTTATTCATAACTGTTGATGTATTGCTGGTAAATGTTCTTTGGTATCGGTTTGTTCTGGGGTTGCCCCTTGAAAGAATTATGTCAAGCACTACAATTCTCATATCATCCATAATTACAATTTTTGTGGGCTTAACAATCTTCTTCATTATACTTTCAAAATTTTTTATATCTAAATTTTTGAAGTCGGAGAAGGATAGGCAATCAGCAATCATGGAAGCAGAGTTTGCTAGATTTGAAACACTAAAATCTCAAATTAATCCACACTTTTTATTCAATAGTCTGAATACACTTAGTACATTAATTTTAATCGACCCAAAACGGGCAGATGAATTTACCTCAAAGTTATCAAATATATACAGGTATGTTTTGGATAATCAGGATAATGACTTGGTGCCCGTAACTCAAGAAATCGAATTTGCCAAGGACTATATTAAACTGCAAGCCATAAGGTTCAGTAATAATTTTACAATTAATATTGAACAGTTTACGGGCGATAGTAATTCAATGATTATACCATTGTCGCTTCAGTTGTTATTGGAAAATATTTTTAAGCACAACATAATTTCGCAGAAAAATAAAGTGGCCATATCAATTTATTTCGAAAATGGTTTCATTGTTGTTTATAATACCAAAACGGCTGAAAAAGAAATTAGAGAATCTTATTCTGTGGGGTTGTCAAACATATTAAACAGATATGAGATTGTATGTGATGAAGACTGCGTAATTGAAGATAATACAAAAAGTTTTATCGTCAAGTTGCCATTAGTACTAACAGATTAGATATTTAATTATGAAACTCCTTATTGTTGAAGACGAATCACTTGCCGCTAGTAGGCTCGAAATGTTGATTAATAATATCCTCAATGGGTATGAAATAGTTGGAGTCGTGAAATCTATAGAAGAAGCTGTCAGCATTATTGAAGAAAATAAAATTGACTTGGGCTTTTTTGATATTCAAATAGAAGATGGACTTAGTTTCGATATTTTTGATAAAGTAAAAGTGAACTTTCCTATAATATTCACAACAGCATATAACAATTATGCGATCAGAGCATTTAAACTAAATAGTATAGATTATTTACTTAAGCCCATATCTGAAATTGAACTTAAAAATGCTATTTCAAAATTTGAAAGCATTTGGAATAAGCAAGACAATCTGATAAATATATCTGTTATCGATGAGTTAAAAGAACTAGTTGCCGGAAAATATAAGGAACGTTTTATGGTTAAAATTGGTAATAAGATGGAAATCCTGCATACAAATGATATATCTTATTTCTATAGTTTTAATAAAGGCACTTATGCGCATACTTACAACGATAAAGATTTTCTCTTAAGCAATCCTTTAGATTTGATATTTCCATTATTAAATCCGGACATATTTTTTAGAATTAGCAGAAAACATATAGTTAATATTAAGTATATTAAGTCGTTAACTTCTTACTCAAACTCCAGGTTAGTTGTACTTTTAAAGACTAAATGCACCGAAGAAATGATAGTGAGTAGGGAAAAAGTAAGAGCATTTAAAGATTGGATTGATGGTTTAGTTTAGTAATTATGTTTATTGAGGATTATAAAATAATACCCCCGGCTTCATGTTATGATTGTTGGATAAAAGAAAACAAATTAATTCAAGGTCTTTAATTTTGATTGATATTATGTAGAAAAAAAACAGAAAGCCTTATGAAACTAAATAGTTGATTTTCTTAACAATTACTAAAAAATTACCCGTAACATTTCCCTTTTAATACTTTTGTAACTTACTAAATAACAAATCAAATAATATAATGAAAACACTAATTTTAGGACTAATTTTTACGTTTTCTGTGATAGGTGCTACTGCACAAGAAGCCACAGAATATTACATGAGTAAAACTGTAAATCAATCTTTTGAAGAGACAACCGTACTTGTTAAAGATGCTTTGAAAAAACAGGGATTTGGGGTAATTACTGAAATAGAAATGGATGAGAAGTTGAAGGAGAAAATTCCGGATGCAGATATCAAACCTTATCGCATACTCGGTGTTTGTAATCCTGGCTATGCTTATGAAACCATAAAAGTTGAAGAGAATATAGGCTTATTCCTCCCATGTAAAGTCCTAATAAAACAAATTGATGCAAATAATACTGAAGTAGTTATGGTTAATCCTTCAGTTTTAATGGGAATGTTAGGCAATGATTCTCTTACAGATGTTGCTGCTAAAGTTACAAAGAGGTTTAAAAAAGCACTTGCTGATATTTAATAAAACCAACAAAGACAATTACAGGGCTAATTTTATATTTTTGCCAAAAATAAAAGAAGATGCATTCGGTTGAGATTAAGAATCTGGTTAAATTATATGGCAGTCAGAAAGCCCTTGATGATGTTAGTATTAGTATAGATAAGGGTGAGGTTGTAGGTTTGCTTGGTCCCAACGGAGCCGGGAAATCAACATTGATGAAAATATTAACAGCCTATATTCCTGCTACTTCCGGAAGTGTTTTGATAAATGGTCAGAATGTTGATGAGTTTCAGTTAGAGATCCGCAGGCAATTGGGTTATCTTCCGGAAAATAATCCGCTTTATACCGATATGTATATCAAGGAATATCTGTCGTTTGTTCTAAAAATGTATTCCACGTCTTTCAATACCAAACAGCGTGTTGATGAAATGATAGAACTAACGGGCCTTGGCAGAGAGCAGAAGAAGAAAATTGGGGCATTATCAAAGGGTTATCGTCAACGTGTAGGATTAGCGCAGGCATTAATTCATGATCCTGAGTTTCTTATACTGGACGAGCCAACTTCTGGGCTTGACCCGAATCAACTTGTGGATATCAGAAATATTATTTCAGAACTTGGTAAAACAAAAACCATATTGCTTTCAACTCATATTATGCAGGAGGTAGAGGCAGTTTGCGGAAGAGTTATCATCATCGACAAGGGTAAAATTGTTGCCGACGATAATACGGCTCATCTTTCACAATTGGGAAGCAGCAAAAATGGAATTAAAGTAGAATTTAAAGAAGTTGTAAAAAATTCCGAACTACTAAAAATTACCTCTGTCGATTCGGTTGAAAA
>PKTA01000129.1 GCA_002869365.1 Marinilabiliales bacterium
AACTTTTTTACCGCTTCCTTTGTCTGCTCATCAGACAAAACGGGAGTTAAAATGAAAACGGTTTCGTACTGGTTCATAATAAATTATATTTGTTAATTATTAAATTATCCAATTCTAAAAATTGGAGTGCAAAAGTATATATTTTTTTTAAACCCACAAGCATAATTTTTGATTAATTTGTTGTCAATTAAAATTACTTATCTGTTTGATATCCAATTTCATGAAAATAATGGGTATTTTGTTTTTTTGTTAACAAAAACTCATCATATTAAAATTATTATTTAATTTTATGGTACCAAAACCAATACACCTGAATTCAGACCTTTTTGGCCAGGGGTTTCGTGATGAAACAATAGTATTAAAGATGTTTAATCATGGTAGATAAAATTAATCACCTCATATTAAATCCGACTCATCAATGAAGACCATTAAACGTTTAAGCATAGCATTTTTTTTACTCTTCATTTTTAGTTGTAGTTCTAATGAGGAGGATTATTTGAATGATGCTATTGATATTATTGAAGAAAATTCTATTAATAAATATACTACTGATTGGAAAACATTTAGGTTAGATGTTCTTAAAAAGGGTAGAAATGCAAAGAGTATTAAAGAAACATATCCTGCAATTAGATATGCGCTGAGTCGATTGGCAGATAGACATAGTCGGTTTAAAACAGCAGAAGAAATCAAGATTGCAAATAATCCGGATCGACAAATACCAAACATAGAGACACAATTAATTAATAATAATATTGGATATATTAAAATCCCAGGGTTCAGAGGAACTGAAAAAGTGCGTGCTAAAATATTTGCCCAACAAATTCAAAATAAAATTGAAGAATTAGACACAAATAATATCCAATACTGGATTGTTGATTTAGGATTTGATAACGGAGGTTACGTATGGCCAATGATGTTAGGTTTAGGTCCGCTTCTGGGAGATGGAATTAGCGGTTATCTTGTAGATGCTGATACCAATTATTTTAATTGGAGGATAAAAGATGGAGAATTATTTCATGATAAAAAGCAAATTATGAAATTGCATAATCCCTATATTTTAAAAAACAGAATTAAAAAACTTGCTGTAATTATTAGCAAACACACAGCAAGTGCAGGAGAGGCAATAGCAGTATCATTTAAGGGGTCTGAGAACTCCCGCTTCTTTGGGGAAACAACTTATGGTGTTTCTACGGGTACTACAGGATATAAATTAAGTGACGGGGCCGTAATTTATGTGGTCCGGACTAAATTTGCAGACAGGAATAAGAATATTTATGGTGTTTCTGTTAAGCCTGACGTAGAAACTTCTTATTGGGATGCAAAGGAAACAGCTATTGAATGGTTAAATGAAAAATAAATTTGCCATAGAACAAAATATAACGAACTCCATACTTGGCCATTTACTAAAAGATTTAGTAAATTTGAAAATAAAAAATCGAAAACACATCGAATAAAAAGCGGCCTCTACCATAATCAAAACATCACAAACCAATAAAACAATTAAAATGAAACTAATAACAAAATTCATATTTAATCCGGGCGCTTATCCTAATAATGTAAATATTGCGCTGTTAATACTACGTATAGTAATAGGTATTTTTATGCTTACCCACGGCATAGGGAAATTCCAGACTTTATTTGGCAGCGAGCCAATACAATTTAGTGACCCTATTGGTTTAGGAGCAACAGCATCATTAGCACTTGTCGTATTTTCAGAAGTGTTTTGTTCTATTTTACTAATTATAGGTTTAGGCACTCGTTTTGCGGCTATTCCTTTGTTTACCACAATGATGGTTGCCGCCTTTATTGTCCAAATAAACAATGGGTTTGGCAAGCAGGAACTTGCTCTCCTTTATGCATTAATCTATACTACAATTGCAATAACAGGTGCTGGTAAGTACTCAGTTGACTACTTGATTTATGGAGAGAGATAGTAGTAATCTAAAAGCCATAGCAAGCGAAGTGATAAAATAATTTTAAAAAGATATTGAAAAATGGCGGTATGCACCATAATCAAACCATCACAAGAAGTAACCAATGAAAACAAAAATACTTATACTAATTCTTTCCTTTCTAGCCTGCAATTTATTGGCTCAGATGCCAAACTACTTCGAAAATAATCCGGAATGGCGACAGTCATCAAGCTGTGCCGATGGTCTCCCTTGTGTGGAGAAACAGGATTTTGTTTACTACATAAATGGCGATTCTACTGTTGATGGCATAACATATAAAAAAGTATATAAACACGGGCTTTTATCACATCAATGGTTCGACTCACCACCGGTACCGGATTATTGCGAAACTACCTCGACATTCAACATTTTTGATTGCCTGCTGCGACAGGAGGAATACAAAATATACATCCGTAAATGGGGTGATCCCGAAACATTATTATACGACTTTGATTTAAATGTTGGCGATACGCTTCCCATTACTTATATTCAATGGAATGAGGATATTGTTGTTCTTAGTATCGACAGTATTAGTGTTGGCGATTCTTATCGGAAAATATTTAATCTCAGCGACCAAAGTTCACCTCAACTGATAGAAGGAATTGGTCATGATGGCGGCTTTCTGGAGCCCTTCCCTCCTATTCTAGAATGCGGTCATTTTCTTTTGTGCTATGCATTAAACGGCACAACCTATTACCCGAATTACAATGATCCCTGCGATCTAACAGTAAGCATTAAACCATCTGTTAAAACTTCTTCCATAAAAGCCTATCCAAATCCTGCAAAAAATACCGTAACAATTCAATTTGACAAGCCGGAAATAATAAAAAGTGCAATCGCCATTAACATTAACGGGCAGAGTTTTGATTTAAATTTTAAACAGAAAAACGAAAATTCAATTATTGTTGATCTGTCGCAACTCAGTAAAGGCCTTTATATGATTCAGTTAACAACAAAAGAAAAGTCGACACTAAATTTGAAAGTTTTAAGGGAATAGAAAAAAATTGAGATAGGCTCATCAAATATTTTTTTTAATTTTATAGCCAATAAACCATCCACCTGAATTCTGACCTGTTTGGCCCGGGTTTTCGTGATGAAAAATTGAAAATGATTTAAAAGTTAAAAAGCATTTTAATCTTTATATGACTGAAAATATGTGTGCTAACAAACATTGCAAGAGAAAGTTATAGCGTAATAATAAGTCAACTAAGAATATATAATGAAAGCAATTACAAAACATAAATACGGAGGTCCCGAAATTCTGGGTTTGGAAGAAGTAGAAAAACCAAATGTGAAAAAAAACCATTTACTAATTAGGGTCAAGGCAAATTCTGCAAACCCTGCCGACTGGCATATATTAAGAGGCAAACCTTTCTTTGCCCGATTTGCCTTTGGTTTTTTTAAACCAAAATATCCAATTCTTGGTTCCGACTTTGCAGGCATTGTTGAAGAGGTAGGACAGGGTGTTACAAAATTTAAAGTTGGTGATCGCGTATTTGGAGAAATGTCAGGTGGAGGTGCTTTTGCAGAGTATACTTGTGCTCCTGAAAATGTTTGCGGCTTAATGCCGGATGAGTCCGATTATACCGAAATGGCATGTCTTCCAATTGCAGGATTAACAGCACTACAGGCATTAATTACTCATGGAAAACTAAAAAAAGGAGAATCTGTATTGATAAACGGCTCTTCGGGAGGAGTTGGACACCTTGCTGTACAGATTGCAAAAGCCTATGGGGCTAATGTTATCGCTGTTTGTTCCAGTAAAAATATCGACTTTGTAAAATCCATTGGAGCGAACAAGGCAATAGCCTACGATAAAGAGAATATCCACTTGCACAAAGAAAAGTATGATTTGATTGTGGACACTAATGGCAATTTAAATTATGCCGATTATAAACGTATGGGGAAACGTGGTGTAATGGTTGGGTTTACCAATATGGTACATATGATATCAGTGCTACTAAAAAATGGTTTTGGTAAGTTTCCTCTCGCTCAGTTTACTGCTGAAGCCAATAATAAAGATCTGAATGAATTATCAAAACTTATAATAGATGGTAAGTTAAAGCCCCATATTGAAAAAACATATTCCTATACTGAAACCCCTGAAGCCATTGGATATATTGAATCGATGAGAACAAGAGGAAAGGTGGCCATGTCATGGGACCTATAATTTATTAATAATAAAAATTATTGCAATAATGCATAAACTGCAATAAAACAGTTACTTACACTAAAGCAAATTAATCTAATAAAATTTTTATGAGAACCACAGTAATAACAGTTCTGGCATTAATACTCATTAGTTTTATACCGGCAAAATATAACAAAGACTTCAAAAAACAAAAAAAACATATTGACACTTTAACCAT
>PKTA01000067.1 GCA_002869365.1 Marinilabiliales bacterium
AACAAAATACCTAAGGTTTAATATATAGAATTAACATCATAATCAGTTAAAAAACCTAAGCCATATTATTTAAACCTACATCATTAAATAATCCAAATTTTCAATAGAAATTAGATAAGCTAAGGGAGATGGAGAAAATAAGTCACCTTATTTTATCAAACAATAAGCCAGCCTGAATTTGTCGTATATTTGTTGCAGGCAGCATAAGCAAAATATCTAATTCTTAAAGGACTATAAATATGAAGATTCTAAAAAAAACACTAAAAATATCCGGAATAACTTTTGGAGTAATTATCCTTTTAATGTTATTAGTATCTGTTGCTGCCAAAATATTTGAAGATGATTTGGCAAAACTTACTATCGATAGCCTTGAAAATGAAATAGATGCCCCTATGTCCATTGGAAAAGTTTCGCTTAATCCCGTATTCTCATTTCCTAGGCTTAGTGTTGATATAAACCAATTTTGGATAGGTGAGCCCGAAAGCAATAATAATGATACTCTATTTTTTATAAATAGTTTAAAAGTAGGACTTAACTCATGGGATTTAATATTTGGCGTTTATACCATAAACAAACTTGAAATTTCAGGTCTTGATTTCGATTATATTGTCGATAAAGAAGGTAAAACTAACATCGACTTCATAACAAATATATTTGCTGATACCACGACTGAAATTTCAGGAAACAAAAGTGAGGCATCTCTGAACCTTAGCGTTGACAAATTCAAACTGGAAAACATAAATGTAAATTATTACGACAGCCTTAAAAATATAACTGCGCGAATATTTATTCCCGAAATTGATCTTAAACTGAAAACTAAAAATGATATCTACGGGGGAAAAGCTGAAGGTAAATTTACAATTAGTAATTGTCGTTTCGAAAATACACCCATCGACAAAATGAATTCATGTTCCATTAACTTTGATATGGACTATCACGATAAACAATTTAATATTGCCAAACTCTCAATTGTAAGTGAAGGTATTGAACTTGATGCTGAAGGGGAAGTAAGTATTGATAATGGTATAGGTGCGGATGTTATTGTAAGAGGACACAGTCTGGATTTCAATATTTTACAGAAATATTATCCGGAAATGTTTACTGAGTTTTATGGTGATTCTGAATTGTTTAAAACAAATATGATTACAGCAAATGTAAAAATGAACTATAAGGATAACGATGCTGATATCGAAAGTTTGACATTAATAAGTGACGGCATTAACCTTAATTTGAATGGGAAGATTGTTTTAAAAGATACTATTTCTCTGGATACAAAAATTAATGAGTTGGTACTGGATTTAGGCATCTTAAAAAAATATATCCCTAATAAATATACAGCAGAATATGGCATCAATGATCTTGCCGGAAGTGTTGAATTATCAGCAGCAATTAATGGTAAATATTCCGATTCTACTTTAATGCCTTTAATTAATGCAAATGTTAATTTGAAAGATATAGGTGTTAAAACCACAAACTATCCTCAAATAGAAAGTTTAAACCTAATTGCAAAACTTAGCAATGGGGAAAAAACAGATATGAGTGATGCATCCATTGACATCACAAATCTTAATATTAAAAGCCCAAAAAGTTCACTTGATCTTAATGGAAGTTTTAGTAATCTTTATAAACCCAAATATAAGTTTACATCAAATATGGACATAAAACTGGAAGAGTTTGCACAATTTATTCCCGATAGTCTGGCAAAATACCCACTCGGAAACATTACTGCATCAATACAAACCAATGGTATCTTAAGAGATGAAATAAATGACAATTTTATCGATAACATATTAAATAACACTAACTTATCAGTAAGTCTGAAAGATGTTTCAGCCCTGTTAACCGACAGTTTGTACTTACATAATATTAATGCCGAATTTAACTATTCGCCACTGTTAACGGGAGATAAAAAAATTGCTTTAACAAAGTTTTATCTTAAATCGGAACAATTAAATCTGGATATTAAAAATAGTTCGGTGGTTGCCAGCCTAACAGGTAATTACTCTGATTTATCAAAGGCAAATCTTAATTTAGAGTCTTACCGTCTGGAAAGTGGAAATAATCTAATTAGCGGAAAAGGGCAGTTTAAAAATCTGGATAATCCTGATTATGAATTTAACAGCACTATCGTCCTGAACCTGGAAGAGTTAATGCCATTTGTGCCTGATTCACTGTTAAACAGCATGAGTGGAATTGCTAGAACCAATCTTTTTTCCAAAGGGAAAATTAATACCGATTCACTTGATAGTCAGATGTATTCAATACTTTTCGAAAATAGTAGTTTCGATTGTATTTTCAATAACATAAGTCTTTCTTTTCCTGATACTATTATGAATATTGATAATCTATCATCCAGATTAAGTTTGGAAAATGACATTTTGAAAGTGGATAACTTTAATGCAACATATAACGGGCTGAAAATTCAAATGGATTCAACCTTGGTGAAAAATATTTACAAAACCATTATACAAAACACAAAAGAGGAACTGTTTGTTGATACACGCATAAAAATTGGAGATATTATTTTTGATGACTTTAAACATCTAATGTCGATTGAAACACCAGCTAATAATTCTACCACTGAAGAATCTACCGAAAAGCAAAACTGGACATTTTTAATCCACGGTAAGGCCTCTGTAAACAGTATCATTGTGGATTCAACAGAAATAGAGGGCTACAACATAAATCGCCTGCATATCAACGATTTGTCGACTCTCTTTAAGTTAACCGACAGCGCTTATATTATGGATCAATTTAAGTTTAAGGCTTTTGAAGGAGAAATGAATAATTCGATACACTATAAATTGCGGGAAGATGGAACTCAATCTGTGTCGACACATAACTTGATACAAAATATGAATATCAGGACTCTCCTAAGAGACTTGGATAGTTTTGGAATGGATTCACTTATTACTTATAAAAATATCAGTGGCTTGCTATCAACTGACTTAAATACATTTATACCCATTGATGATTCTGTTATAGTGGATAGAATAAATGTTAGCGGTGATATAGTATTGGAAGAAGGCGGAGTTTATGATTATGAGCCTGTTGAAGACTTATCAAAGTTTACCGGTCTCAAGGAACTCGATAATATTCAGTTTAAAACACTGAACAGTTATATATTTATGTTTAAAAATAAAATCTACGTTCCAAGGACATTAATTGTTAGTAATTCCCTTGATATAGCCGCTTTCGGCATGCAAAGCATGAAAGATGAAAGTGAGTATCACCTTGAAATAATGAGTAACATCCTCTTCGGTAAGTCGAAAAGGAGAAATGAAAAACAAGAAAAAAGTGGAGATGAAATCGATAAGAGTTTAGTGAAGAAAAATTCACGCAAAGTGAGATATGAAACTAAAGATGGAAAATCAAGAATAGCAATTGATTCTCAGGCATCTCGTGATGATATGATGAACAAGATAAGAGTACAAGAAAAGATGCTGAACTTCATCTTCCTTCCTAAGAACATACATTATAATACTGATATTAATTAATAAATTTTAAAGTATAGAACTGGAAAATTCCTTAATTTAGCAAAAAAGTAATTATATTTATTCTGAAAAACAATTGAAAATGAAAATATTAAATTATTTATCGGCCATAGTTTTTGTGGCAATTATATCATTCACTATTACAGCATGTTCTGAAAATCCAACTGAAAATTGTGAACAGCAGGATATGAATGAAATTCTAAACTGTGGTGTAGAGAAAAATGTGGAAGTATGTTGTGAGACAGGCGCAAGTTGTGTTTATACCTACAATGGAACTGATTATCCTGATAATCAGCAAGGATTGAATGATCTTGCAGATGCTCTTGGATGTGATTATAAAAGTGCTGAAGTAGGAGATAGTCAAAAACAATTAATTATTAAAAGTTTAATTGAACTTAAAGACAAGGCTCGTTTGGGGGATATTGAATAAAACTCTCTTTAAAGTTATGAGTTTTGAATTATGAGTTATGAGTTAATTCCGACTGGTAACAGGCACTGTGTTTCATAGTAAAGTGATATTATAAATATTATTTAACCGCAAAGTTCGCAAAGTATAGCGCAGAGTTCGCAGAGAAATAAATTAACCTTCGTGTGATTTAGTGCTATTTGATGGTTTTTAAACGCAGAGAGCAGAGATAAGCAAATCTATCCTTGCGACCTTAGCAGATTCCTTGCGTCCTTTGCGGTTAAGCACGCAGAGAAAAACTAATCCATCTTTGCGTTTAAGCCCACAGAGAAATGACTAAAACCAAAACCATCCACCTCTTTTAAGTTGCCTTAATTTCTTATTTAGTTGTTGTGGGTCTAGATTTAACTCTATT
>PKTA01000009.1 GCA_002869365.1 Marinilabiliales bacterium
AAATAGGCCTAAACAATTACAAACTTCAATAAGATTAACAATTAAATAAATGGATCTTAGAAATTACATAGGCATTACATCATTATCTGAGGAAAGAAAGACACCTCTGATTTTTGCAATTATGTTTTTCATTGTTTTCTTCTGTGCGCTTATTCTTGGCTCAGAATTACAAAAAATATTGAACCTGGACTTGGAGATGGGATGGGGACAGGATATTGTTAGTGCCACAGCAATACTTCTTTTAGCCTTCTTATTCAAAGCACCTAAAGAACTATTGGCACTAGTAAAGCCAAAACATAAAAATTGGTTGAAATACACTATAATTATTGGAGTTGCAATTGCATTAGGGAATTTTACTAATCAAGTTTTATCGAACGATCCAAATTTTAACCGTGGGCTTGAATATTACCTATTTGAGTTAACAATGCCAAGCATTGCAGAGGAGATTGGTTTAAGAGGTGCGGTACTTGGTTTTTTATTATACTATGCTAAGCAATCCGGCTTTTCAAATGCTAAAATCTGGTTAATTATAATTATCCTGGCAATTCTTTTTGGAATTGCTCATCTATATAGTGCGGAAAGTTTTGTAGAAGGATTAAAAGCATTTTTTATGACCTTTTCTGCCGGACTCGGCTTAAGTTGGTTGAGAATTAAGACAGCATCAATATTTCCCGGAATAATTGCACATAGCATAATGAATGTTCTTGATAATATATTGGGATGTTTATTATGGTAATGAATCTGATAATTGGTTCGCAATTTTTGAAATAATACTAGACATACGAAATAACAAAAAATTTATCAGAATATAAACAATGAAAATAATTCTAAAAAGATGAAAAATACAATTTTAGTTTTCGTAATTACATTATTGTCATTCAGCGCTTTACTAGCGCAAGATGAGCAAGCAAAAGAGAAAGAACTTATTAAACAAGTAATCCAGACTGCCTATGTTGATGGTTTGTGTAATAATGCCGATGAAGAAGCAATTAATAAAGGTTTTCATCCCGGTTTTGAATTGTTGAGTGCCGGAAAGGGAAACACCATGTGGAAACTCCCAATTTATAATTGGATAGATATAGCAAAAGAAGGAAAAGAGAAAGGCAATAAATATTCGTTTCAAAATGAACTTACAACAGTAAAATTTTTATTCATTGATATTGCCGGAAATGTAGCTGTTGCCAAAATCGAATTCTACGAAGGAGAAGAACTGAATTATATTGATTACCTGTCGCTTATAAAGTTTAAAGACGGTTGGAAGTTAGTAAGTAAAATAGCACATAGGATTGAAAAAGACGACAAATAGTATTTAATACAAATTTGCAATAAATCAAATATACTTATGAGAAAGATATTTTTATTAACAGTAATTATCGGATTTATTTTATGCAATAGTACGAATAGTATAGCGCAGGATAAGGTCAATGATAATCAGGAACTTATTAAAATGTTTAATAGTGACCAGGCAGATAGAACGAACCATATCGATAGGAGTATTAGACAAAAAAATGATAGTATAAGAGAAGCAAGAGTATATGAATTGCTGGATTCCAATAAAGTACGTTCATCAACAGATTATGAAAATGCAGCACTGATTTTTCATCATGGAGAAGACTCTGTTGCTTATGGAATGGCTGTGAAACTCATGAAAAAATCTATGGAGTTGGATTCAACAAAAAATAAATGGTTATTGGCTGTAATAACAGACAGATATTTGTTGAGCATAAATAAACCTCAAATTTATGGTACACAATATAAGAGATTAGAAAACAATGTTGTTTTGAGAGAAGAATTGGACTCAACAAAAATTACTGACGCTGAAAGAATAGAACATGGTGTGGAAACTTTAGCTGAGCAAAGATGGAAATTAAAAAATTTGAATCGTAAAAAACTAACAGAATTGCTGGATGAAGGGAAACCCATTGATGAAATAGTACTTTTTGTCAAGAATGAGGATGTCCTGACATCACAATACGATCTGCGTGAAACCTGGTTTAACCACTTTGGATATAATCTTATGAACCAAGGAAAAAAGGAAGACGCATTAAAAATATTTAAACTAAATACAGAATTGTACCCAAACAGTTCTAATACTTTTGATAGTTATGGAGAGTGTCTGTTAAAGTTAGGTGACAAAGAAAATGCAATAAAAGCCTATAAAAAATCATTAGAATTAAACCCCAAAAATCAAAATGCTAAAAGAGTATTGTCGGAACTGGAATAACAAAGCATAACAATATATCATATGTAATGCTGGGAAGTGTAATATTTGAATGCAATAACATATTAAAAATGATAGACAGGTCTTATAGTTTGGAACTTCAAAACTGCCCCCGCATCATGCCTATGCCGTTAGGTAATACAAACGAAACCTGAACAAAATGAAATTGGAAATGAAAGAGCAAACTAAAAACATGAAAAAAGTATTTTCAGCATTAATCATTGTATTAATACTGCCCCAGGCATTTTCGCAGGAGATAAACAGTTCATTATTAAGCGTGGCAGACCCACATGAATTATATCTAAATGATGAAAAATCAGACAGTTTATTCTATTATGATTTGACGCCAAAGTCTAATAGTGGCACTATTTTAATTTTATTATCCGGATTTTTTCGTGATTCAAAAGAAATATTTCAAAGAACAAATTTGCCAAACTTAGCTTACGAGAAAAATATAACTACGCTAATACCAACAGTGAATTCAAGGATTCACGCAGATTCTGCTTGTTTTAAATTGATTAATGAAATGATTTTGGATTATTCCAAGCGAAATGATATAAAAGTTAAAAATATAATCATAGGAGGTTTGTCAGCAGGCGGAATTTTATCTCTTACTTATACCGTTTGGATGATTAACAACCCACATGATATAATTCCTGCACCAATGGCAACTTTTACAGTTGATTCTCCGGTTGATTTGTATAATTTCTGGTTTATTGAAAAAAGAACTGTAGAGAGAAATTGTTCTGATGCTGCGGTGAGTGAAGCAAATTACGTTTTGCAATACTTCAATAAATATCTGGGAGGCACAGCTGATAGTGTTCCAGAAGTATATAAAAAAGCATCACCATATTCAAGAAGCGAAAAGGATGGAGGTAATATTGCCTATCTTAAAAACACTCCTATTAGAGCATACTGTGAACCGGATATTTACTACCATTTAGAAAAATGCGAGGACTATTACGATATGAATGCAACTGATTTATCGTCAATGATTAATTGCCTGAAAATGCAAGGAAATAGCAGAGCCGAATTAATTACTACTACAAATAAAGGATACCGACTTGATGGAACAAGACATCCACATTCTTGGTCAATTTTAGATGCTAAGGAATGTGTTGAGTGGATTGAAAAAACAATAAATAATGAATGAATTATTAGCACCAACAAACAATATTGCAAAAGACGCTAACAGAAGCCTGCTTCCGGCGGATGTTCAATACGATTTCTTTGTCCTCCATGACACGAAAGCACTATGAAATACAGCAATGTTGGCATTAAAAGTTTTCAAATGAAATGACAAATTATATATGATATTGTAAAAATATAGCTATGAAAAAACAGATTCTAATTTTATTACTATTCATTACAATGGGATGTAATGTCAATCAAATGGAAAATGAAAAAGACAAATTCCCTGAATTAACTGGTAAGTATATCGGACAACAACAGCCGGGACTTACTCCTGAAATATTTGCTCCAAATATTGTATCAACCGGAATGTCAGAAATAAATGCCTGTTTTTCACCTGACTATACAGAATTTTTATTTTCAGTTATTATGCCCGGCAATAATTTTGTGATTATGTCTATGAAATACAACGGGCAGCAATGGTCTGCGCCGGAAGTTGCAAGTTTTTCGGGCGAGTACTCCGAAGCAGATCCCTTTATTACGGCTGATGGAAGATATTTGTACTATGTATCCAAACGGCCCGTCGATAGCCTGCAAACACCCAAAACAGATTGGGATATTTGGCGGGTGGAAAATATCAATGGGGAATGGGGTGAACCCGAACATCTTGACTCGGACATTAATTCAGATAAGGATGATATTTATCCTTGCCTTACAAGAGAAGGAACTTTATACTTTTCCTCCGGAAGAGGGGGAGGAAATAACCGGGACATCTATTACGCCAAAAGCACAGGCAGTAGTTTTGAGCCTTGCGTTAAATTAAATGAAACGATTAACAAATACTGGGAGGGAGATATTTATATTTCTCCGGATGAAGATTATATGATTTTCAGAAC
>PKTA01000060.1 GCA_002869365.1 Marinilabiliales bacterium
CAAAGAGGGCGGTGCTCCGCACCTTAACACAATTAGAAAATTTATAGATTTCTTGTCTTATTCATCATGTCTGATATTATAATTTTAAGCGCTTATCAATTGCAAATCCCAAAGGTGCAGAGCACCGTTCTCTCTTTTTCAAATTCACAATCAATAGTTAACATAATTATTAAATGTATTATGTACAGTAAATGATGCCAAAACATTGACTATCTATTATTTCCTATTTTTTTTAGAGAGCGGTGCGCTGCACCTTTTGGACCAATCCATGTATATTCTACAAAGAGGACGGTGCTCTGCACCTTGACTGAATTAGGCTAGTGGATAAATTTACTGTCGTAATCAATATGACTAGAAAAATAAATTATACGCTTATNCAAAGCACCACACTCTTTGTAGCAAATGGTAAAAAAGATACCCTGAGGTGCAGAGCACCGTTCTCTCCTAATCCCATATCAATATTCAACTAAAATACATTGATTGCAAACTGATTAGATGTCAAAAAGCAACACAATACCGTTAAATTTTCATGATTATGTGATAAAAAAGAATCTTATTATTTGTTTAACAATTTACCTAGCTCTAATAAACCTTCTCCCCATTTACATAGGTAGCAACAACTTCTGTGTCCATCAGTTCTTTTTCGTTGGAGTTTAATAAATTCCTATCCAAAATAACGAAATCGGCTTTCTTTCCTACTTCAAGGCTACCTTTGGTTTGTTCGTCGAAACTGCCTTTTGCCGGCCATATCGTGATAGATTTAAGTGCCTCCTCAGGGCTCAGCGCATTTTCTTTTTGAAAACCATCTTCGGGCCACAATTTTGCATCTTTTCTAACTACCGCTGCATAAAAGGTTTTCAGAGGACTATATCCTTCAACAGGAGCATCCGTACCATTTACTACCCAGCCATTTTGCATCAGTAAATCTTTATAGGCATAAGCAGTTTTAATTCTTTCTTTGCCAAGGCGCTCATCAGCCCAGTACATGTCTGAAGTACAATGAGTTGCCTGTACCGAAGGTATTATGGAGTAATTTTTAAAATACTTTAAATCGGAAGGATTTACAACTTGGGCATGTTCCACTCGCCAACGTCGGTCATTCTTTTCTTTTAGGACTTCCGCATAAGTCTTAAGCATAATTCTGTTACCCGAATCTCCAATGGCATGAGTGTTAACCTGGAAATTTGCATCATAGGCCCTCTTACACATGTTTTTAAAATATGTATTAGGATGCATTTGGAGGCCGTAATTATCAGGATCATCAGAATAGGGCTCTAAAAGCAATGCTCCTCGTGAACCCAGGGCGCCATCGGAATATAGTTTTACAGAAGTAACTGTAAGTCTGTCGTAATGCTGCGGCCCCAGTTTGTAGAAATATTCAAAATTCTCTTCATTGGGATTTATCATAGCATAGACTTTTATTTTCAACTTACCTTCATCCTGAAGATCTTTAATAAGCAATATATCTTCTTTATTAAGGCCGGCATCGGTTACCGTTGTAAGTCCCATGGCGAAGCAGTTTTCCTGGGCTTTTATAAGTGCCATCGACTTTTCTTCTTTGGAAAATTTAGGTATGGCATTTTTCATCAAATCGGCGGCATTATCAATTAATACGCCAGTGGGTCGATTATTTTTGACTATCACCTCTCCCCCATCAATTTTAGTATCCTTGGTAATACCGATAATATTCAATGCAAAATCGTTGGCAATAACAGCATGCCCATCAACACGAGTTAAAACTACTGCCTTATCAGGAAACTTCTCATTTAATATTCTGTTATCAGGGAAGTCTTTGTTTTCCCAGTCGTTTTGATCCCAGCCTCTTCCAAGCTGCCAATTGGAAGGAAATTCTTTATCATGCTCTTCAATTTTGGAAACCACATCTTCAAATGAATTAGTCCCAATTAAATTGGCATATTTACTGATGCTTATTCCATAACCCAAAAAATGACTATGCCCATCATTAAAGCCGGGATAAATAAAATTTCCTTTTGCATCAACAACATTCTCTGATATATATTTTTTTAAAATATCATCGCCACCCACGGCTATAATTTCTCCATCTTTAATAACCATTGTAGTTGCATCGTTAAATTCATTATCTACAGTATAAATGGTGGCATTTTTAATGATTAAGTCGGAATTAATTTTCTGAGACTGCATACAAGACCCTGTTAATAACACACTTAACAAAAGTATTAAGGATATATTTTTCATAAAAAATCAATTTTTATATTTTATAATTCAATGTCGAAGCCAAGTTTTTGTTTATTGAAGACTATTCCATCCTTATCAAAAAACTTATTTATTAAACCCTCCTGCATCATTTGTTTAGGGCTTCCACTTTCAAAACTACCATCTTGCGAAAGCAGCCATATTTTATCGGAGAAACGTAAAGCTGATTCGATATCATGTGTTGTAAGCAAAACCGATTTCTTCTGTTCAACAGTGATGTTTTTTAGCATTTTCATAATGCTGAGTTTTCCCGGAGAATCTATAAAAGCCGCTGGTTCATCGAGAATAATTAAAGGAGTATCTTGCGCTAAAGCTCTTGCAATAAGCACTCTTTGTTTTTCACCGTCGCTTAGTTGTGAAAAGTTACGACTCCCAAAATCGGCTATTTTCATGCTTTCCATAGCTTTAGAAATCTTCTTCAGGTCTTCTTCCGATAAATTTCCAACCGAACTGCCATAGGGGAACCTTCCCAAAGAAACCAATTCATACACTCTCAAGAAATTATCATCCATTTTATCGGTAAGAACCACAGAAACCAATCTGGCTAACTCATTGATATTAATATCTCTTAGATTATTATCTCCATAAAAAATGCTCGCTGATGCTGATTTTTGCATTCCCAATAACGATCTGATAAGTGTAGATTTACCACTTCCGTTTAAACCCAAAACACTAATCATTTCACCTTCACAAACTGATAAATTTTTAATGTGGTGTAAAACCCTTTCGTTCTTCTTACCCACAAAATAGGCAGTTTTAAGATCTTGTATTTTTAATACTTCCTTACTCATGACTGCCTGATTTTTGCACGTTTTACAATGGCCCAAATAACTATTGGTGCACCAATCATAGAAGTTACTGCGTTAATTGGCAATGAAGTGTCGTATCCCGGCAATTTTGAAATAAAATTACAAACCAAAGCAATAAATGCTCCCAAGATTATTACTGCCGGCAGCAAAATACGATGGTTGGAAGTATTGAATAAATTTCTCGCTATATGCGGAATGGCAAGCCCCAAAAAGGCGATTGGTCCGGTAAAGGCAGTTGCCAGCGATATTAATAGTCCTGATATAAGTAATACGCTGAATTGTAATCTCTTGGTATTAACTCCCATGCTACGAGCATAATTTCTTCCCATAAGGAAAACATTTAGCGAGTTTTGGAAGATAAAACTGATAATCACCAGAATAACAATTGCTAGAGCAAGATAAACAGATTGAGTAAGAGTTGTTTTTGAAAAACTTCCCAATCCCCAGATAACATATTCCTGCAGTTCCATGGAGCGGCTGAAAAACTGAAGCACTCCAACAATAGCATTAATGGCATAGCCAAGCATGATGCCAATTATTAAAACCACGACTATATTTCCTATTCGGGAAGAAACGAATATTATTATTAATAAAACGGCAAATGCGCCTATCAGTGCTGCTACCACAAGTAAAATATTCCCAAAAGCAAAACCCGGCAAGAGGAAGTTAACTCCTAAAACAGAGCCACTTAGCACCACCAGAGCAACTCCGAAACTGGCTCCGGAAGATATTCCCAAAACGGATGGACCGGCTAGAGGATTATTAAATAAGGTTTGTAAAAGTAAACCTGACAGTCCTAAGGCCATACCCACAGCCAATGCGGTAATGGCTTGTGGCAGACGATAATTTAGGACAATTACCGAATCGGATGTTCCCGAATTATTTCCCAATAATGAGTTGATTACAGCTTCGCCACCAATTAGTACCGAACCATACCATAGGTTTAACAGAAAGAGCAGCAATACTCCTACCGACAATAAAATTAAATATGAAAATGTTTTCCTGGTTGCCGACAACACTAAATCAATTTTAAGCAAAGATAAAATCTTTGTGCTTAAAAAAATAGTTTGTTACTTATTTTAGAATACGATAATAAACAGGCTGATAATCAGGCAGTAAGTCGGGATGAAAACAATAAACAAGATCGGCCAGAAGAATTTGTGGTTCCAGAGGTCCCTTTTCGAAATAGGAGGTATTTTTAGCGTCGCACCAAATAATTTTCTTGTTTTTAAAAGCATCGAAATGTGTAAACAGTTCATTCTGTGATTCCAGAAAATCGTGTGAAGCTTCGTCATTATAGGATCCAACAATTCTCCAGTAGTCTGCATTAACAGCCTTTTTATAAACCAATTCATAGTCCAATGGAAAACTTGCTAGTCCGCTATCAGCCTTCCAAACATAATCGGCACCTGCATCCTTAAAAAGCTGTGCAATATAACTCTTACCTCCCGGCACATACCACTGACTTGCAAAGGGTTTATCGGAAAACACTGTGGGGCGTTTTTCAACTTGCTTAGCCAATTCTACATAATTTTGATATGCC
>PKTA01000137.1 GCA_002869365.1 Marinilabiliales bacterium
AAACTCATTCTTTTTTACATGAACATCTACATTTTGTAATGCATATGTTTCTACTTCGTCGGTGCGAAATACTTTTTCTAATTTTTCTGTTTTTATCATGTCAGTATTCTTAATGTTTATATTTATATTTTAATTTTAGAGTGAGTTTATCTTCATTAATAAAACCATCACTCCATTATTTTATTCATCACGTAAAGCTTCCACCGGATTTCTTCTTGCAGCAGAAAAGGTTTGCCCACTAACAGTTAGTAAAGCAATCACCATTGAAATGAATCCTGCCAAAGCAAACAACCACCAGTTTAATTCCGTTCTATAGGCAAAATTTTGAAGCCATTTATCCATTGCGTAGTAGGCAATAGGACATGCAATAACAAAGGCTATTGCAAAATAGATCATGAAATCTTTGTTAAGCAGTAATAGAATTTCAGAAACTTTAGCTCCGTTTACTTTGCGGATACCTATTTCTTTGGTTTTTTGGCTAATAACATAAGAAATCAATCCAAACAAACCAAGGCTTCCAATCAGAATGGCGATAATGGCAAATAACTGAATAAGGCTGGAAGTATTCTTCTCCTCTTTATACAACGAAGCAATTTTCTCATCGAAAAACCGGTAATTCATAATGTCTTTTGGAAATACGCCATCCCATTCTGTTTGTAACTTCTTAATCAGTTCTTGATAAGCATCTGAATTTATAATTGTGGGATTAATCTTGATGGCCATTTCATTTATAAGCCCGTTAAAATTGCCAAAAATGACATTCTCTATACTCTTTTGTAATGATTGTGCATGGAAATCTTCTACTACGCCAACAATTTTAAATTCATTTGCCATGTAATCGATTCTTTCACCTATCGCCTCTTGGGGATTACTAAAACCAATAAGTTCTGTCAGCTTTCTGTTTACAACAATATCTCCGGTATTTTTAACGTTCGAAAAATTTTGTCCGGCAATGATTCTGAGTTTATACAAATCAAGATAATCTTCATCTACACTTTTCAAATTTGCGGCATAAGTGTCCTTTTCTATTGATGGATGATTAATTAGGTTACTAACTCTCCAATCAGCCAAAGGGCTTCGCGTGCCAAAACTTACCATTTCAATTTCCGGAAACTTAAGTAGTTCTTCTTTTAATAATGGGAGTTTATCTTTGTTGGCCTCAGGTAAGGTGACTAATAGAATGGCCTCTTTATTAAATCCTAAATCTTTAGTCATAAAGTAGTTTAATTGTCGGGCCATAATTAAAGTACCAATAATTAATACGAGAGAAATAACAAACTGAATGATTATCAATGTGCGCCTTACTGATAAGGGAACAGAGGAATTTTTTACGGCAAGTGAGTTCTTTAGGGCAACATTCGAACTCATTCCGGCTATAATCATAGAAGGATATAAGCCAGAAAGTAATCCAATAATTGTGGCTAATAGCGTTAAATATATTAGGGTGCCGGGATTCAATAAGAGATCTAAATCCAATCGATAACCAATGGTAGTTTCAAGGTAAACAAAAAGATAATGAGCAACGAATAATCCAATAAATGCAGAAATATAAGCTATAAAAACAGATTCAATAAGAAACTGTATAATGCTTTGACGTTTGCTTTCCCCATGTATTTTCCTAATCCCAATTTCTTTAAATCGCTTGGTAGCCTGAACAACTGATAGATTAATGAAATTGATCGAAGCGATTACAATCAAGAACAAACCGATTATTCCAAGAATTAATAAATTTTTAGTTGGCACCTGTCGATCGCTATAGTTATTGCAAAGTCCGGAATGTAATTCCGAAAGCGGTTGTAACAAATATCGCCGATCCTGGGTATTTTTTTTCTCATGGTATTTATCATAGAATGCCACAAGTTGTTTTTCAAAAGCGGCTACAGATATATCGTTCCGCAAAAGCAAATAGCAATTGGTGGAAGAATGGCCTGCTCCCCAATTTTTACCTCCCCCAAAATATGGGTTTATTATGATCTGATCGTAATAATTTGCAATAATAGTGAAAGGCAGATCTGTATTTTTGGGAGGATCTGATATAACCCCAGAGACTTTTAAGGGAGTTTTATTATTTATAGTTATAAATCGATTCATAGCTTCCCCTACTTCCGATTCAGATAAACCAAAATACTTTTGCGCCAGTGAAGAGTTAATAACTACATTTCCCTTATTTATTATAGCTTCGGAGGGATTGCCAGCTAAGAAAGTAAAATCGAAAACCTTAAAAATATTGGGGTCCGCGCAAACTATGCCTGTATTTTCCTGGTACCTTTGGATGTCACCATTTTCATTTTCAATACTAATTTGATCAATTTGCCCCTTAGCAGCATAGAAAGTCATTACGGCATCTACGCCGGGAAACTCATTTCTTATGGCTTCTCCCACGGGAGGTACCTGGCCTTCCTCGTATTTTATTCCTTCATTAGGGGATTGATATTCAATGATTAAGCGATAAATGTTTTCGTAATTCGTATGATATCTATCGAAACTAGATTCGTAGGCAATAATTTTATAGATTACTAAACTACAACCAATACCAATGGCTAAGCCAATTATATTAATAAATGCGTAGGTTTTATTCTTGCTTATATGATTCTTTATGGTTCTAATTATTGACTTAAACATTTTATTATTATTTTTTCAAAGTTTATTACCACTCCAATTTCTCATTATCACCAAATCCATCATAACCTGATACAATTACTTTTTCTCCCGGATTTATTCCTTCAAGCAATTCATAATATTTTGGATTCTGCCTGCCAATTTTTATGAATCGCTTTACAGCGGAATTTCCACCTTCAGTCAATACAAAAACCCATTGGCCTCCGGTTTTCTGATAGAAATTACCTTTTGGTAATAGCAATGCTTTTTGTGGGCTACCCAACTGTAAACGAGCATAATATGTTTGACCGGTACGCATATTGTCAGGCATTTCGCCCATAAAAACCATCTCCACAGAGAATCTTCCATCTCGTACATCAGGGAGAACTTTCCTTATTTTTAATTGATATTCCTGATCCTGACGATCTAAAATGGCTGTTAAACCTACCTTAACCTTATCAATATAATGTTCATCAATTTGAGCAACCACCTTAAAGGAAGTAAGCATGTCTATTTGTCCAATCCTCCCTCCCTTGGGAATTAACTGTCCGATTTCTGCTTCCAAAACTGTCAGTTGACCATCAATTGGTGCAATTACATTTAGGTTATCCAGTCGCTGTCGTATCAACTTTAAGTTCAGCTCCATATTAGTAAGGTTGTCCTGCATTTGCTTAACCTGAATGGAACGGTAAATTGAGTCTTGCTTCTGTCTTTCTAAATAAAGTTCATAACTCCTTTTGGCAAATTGATAATTTTCCTCAGATTCAAGGAATTCATCTCTGGAAATAAGATCGTCAGAATAAAAAGACTTATTATAATCGTATTTCCTTTTTTTCCGTTTTATATCAAATTCCAGGTTTAACAGTTCTCTTTTAATCTGAAGCTTTTCCTGCTCCATAATTACCATTGTATTCCTTAGAAAATTGTTTTTTTCTGCAAGTTGAGATTCACTATTTAGTATACTTAAACTTAAATCAGGATTACTTAAACGTAGTATTACATCTCCTTTTTCAACGATTTCTCCTTCATCAATAATTTTTTCTTCAACCATTCCTCCTTCACGGGCATCCAGAAAAATAGTGACCATTGGTTCCACAGTTCCGGTAACGGTAATATAGTCGTGAAATATTCCTTCTTGAACTTCCTCTATGCTTAATCTTTCAATATCAACATTTAAAGTTGCTATATTGTTTCTGAAAAAAGCCTGATAAATTAGAATAGCTACGATAAAAATACCTATTCCGTACAGGATATGTTTTCTTTTTAAGCCCTTTTTTTTAATTATCGGTTTGTCCATTTTATTTTTATTAAACTGTTTACGTATATCTCATTTTAATAAATGATCGTTTTTATCTGAAATTTCTAAATCTCTTAAAATAACTTTCATAATACAGATGTATTCAATGCTTATGCCGAAAGATACACTAGACTGATTATCACACTAATAACCAACAAAGGATTACTACTATGAAAAAATACTGTACAATATTTTTACAATACGTGTAGAGTTAATTTACAATTAGTTAACTTCGTGGAGTTCAACAGAAATATCACTGAACTATGAAAGCAA
>PKTA01000177.1 GCA_002869365.1 Marinilabiliales bacterium
AAAGCGGCTGCAAAAGTAATCACTAATTTTTATCCTGCAAGCCTTTTTTATAAAAAAATTGAATATTTTTTAATTATTTTTTAATGGACTGTAAGCCAGGAGGATAAAATGTGATAATTATTGCCTGGTAAATGCAATCTTTGATTTTTTACTCAAATCATCATTAAAAATATAGCCATCTAAATCAAAATGCTTAATTTCTTCTGCTGACTGTATGCGATTTTTTAAAATGAAAGCCGTCATCAGTCCTCTCGCTTTTTTTGCGTAAATACTTATGACTTTATATTTGCCATTTTTTTTCTCCATAAATACCGGAGTAATTATATTAGCCTTTAATTTTTTTGTGTTAATAACTTTGAAATATTCGTTGGATGCAAGATTTACTATTGTCTCTTCCTCTGATTGTTTTAATTGCTTATTAATAAGGAGTGTTATTTTATCTCCCCAGTATTCATATAAATTATTATTTCTGCCAATTTTTAATTTGGTTCCCATCTCTAATCTATATGGAAGAATAGCGTCCATTGGCTTCAGCAATCCCTATAAACCAGAAAGTATTCTTAGGTGATTATTAGTATAGTCAAGGTCTTCCTGAGTAAAACTGTCTATATCAAGTCCATTATAAACTTCGCCACGAAAGGCAAAGATTGCATTTAAAGCATCTTCGCTAGTAAAAGGTACTTCCCATGACTGATACCTTTCGTAATTGATTTGGGCAAGTTTAGCGCTAATACCCATTAACTCACCTAATTTTTGTGGTGTTAGTTTTTTTAGTCTGGCTACAAGTTTATCAGAATTATCAATAAACTCGGGGATTGATGAGTTAGTCAGGGCAGATACATCAGTCTTAAGTGTTTTAGCTGGCGAAATTAGTATTAGCATATTTATGACTTTTTTTAATAATAGAAATTAAAGAAAAAAAAAGGCAGTATCAGAAATAACCAATACTGCCTCTAATATATTTTATATTTATTTTACTATAATTTTAGAAACTTTACCGTATTGTAAATTTCCTAATCTAATAATATAAGCTCCTTTTTCAGCAAATGACATATCTAAATTATAAGTGTATTTACCATTAATATTTTTCACCCAATTCTCCACAAGTTTTTGTCCCAGAACATTATGAACATTAATTTTCAGGTCTTCTGTAACTTCTGCACTGTTAAGTGAAATTTCAAATTGATTGTTATCATAACTCTTTATAAGCATTTCTTCTTTGCTTAAAGGAATGTTGTTCATAGAGGTGTATAAAACAATATTAGCTTTATAATCTTCAGTTTCACCATAGTTAGTGCCTAGGCATGCGTCATCAGGAACATTACTGTTCCAGTTAGTTTTTGCACGCATCATGTGTTCTCCTAAAATAGCAGTATCAGGGATAGTAACGTTTATAGTTTCTGTAAAAACACCACCATTTTGTCCTGGGGCTATCTCTATGTTGTCAACCATAATTTCATCATCCTCGAAAACAAAATTGTCATTAAAATCTATCCATAATTTTACAAACTGACTTCCGTAGTGTGTAGTAACAGTGAGTTCATATGTTTCTTCTTGTTCTAAAACAGCAATCATATTGGAATAATCACCATAACCATCGTCAGAACATCCGGTGGTATTTTCAAGGTCTCTAATACTAAAATAATACAGTCCATCACCATCAGTACAATCTGAATTTGGTTGGCACAAGGTATTGGTTACTTGCTTATAAGTAGTGTCGTTATTATTGTTGGCGTCATTTACTAATGATGTATAAGAAGAAAAATCGTAAGTTTCGAAGTTGAGCAAATTTGCTGTTTGATTAAAAGTATATGATAAACTTCCGTCCATTTCCAGAGGTCCGGGAACCTGCTCTGTAACAACAACATCATTCACACTGTATGAAACATCAAAATTTGTTTGCTCGGCATAACCAAAATTTCTGATTACAACGCTTACCTCTTCATCAGATGATAATCCACTACCTGAAACGGGCGATGTTATTTCATTTACTCCTATATCATCAGCATACAAATGCATGACATCCTTCCAAGTTGAATCATTGTCTCTAAACTCTTCAACATCCAGGTCTGTCCATGCCTCAATATGGTAAGTGCTTCCTTCGGAACTCATATCGACAGTTTGGGCGAAAGAGTAAGATGCTAATTCTCCTGATGCTAACGTATTAGTAAATGTTTCAGTTATTACCGACCCATTATCAACTTGGTAACTAACAGGGAAAGTGCTTTGATCATTTTCACCAAAGTTTTTTATTGCAATGTTTACAACTTCGCTATCAGTTAATTGTCCGTTTTCAGGTTGCGATATCCCAACTACTCCTATATCGTTTTGGTAGTCGGAGGCGATTTGGAATACGCCAACAACATCAGTTCTTTGTCCATTCTTAAAGTATTCTCCAATATGCCAGAAAGTTTTATCATTTGCAGGGTCCAAAGAAAGTTGAACATAGTCGGCTAATCTATTAGAAGGATTGCTGGAATTACTTTTTGCAATTAGAGTTTCATCAATTGTCATTTGTCCTGCAGGGTCAGAAGCGTATCTACCGGTATAATAAATTGCTATGCTGTCATTTTCGCTACAGCTTGTATATCCCATGCCAATATTGCCTTGCACATCCATTACCATACTTCCTGAAAAGGCATGTTTGTCGTTGTAAGGGGAAACATAGGTTCCTTCCTGAAATATATACCAGGGGTCGCCATCGTTATCCTGGCGTAACTCATACCAACGTATTCCTGCCAACTCATCTGAAGATCCATCTGTGTCAACTACAAAGTTGAATAGAGCAGAATTATAATCAGCAAACCTTCTGTACTGCGCCTGATTCATCATGGTAGCCTGAAGGGCATCCTGATCGGGACCTGAAGGTTGGGGTACATTTGAAAAAGATCCGCCATCGAAAACTGAAATAAACGGAGTTGTTACAATCTCTAAAGGATCGGAAATGGTTGAATTTGAAACATCAGTCCAATCAACATTTACTGTCCACATTTTAACATGGTCGGATGAAACTCCACTCCATGCATCATCTTGTAAATAAACAACAGTAGCATCTCCTGTGGGAGGAAGTTGGTCGTCGGTAACATGAAAAAATTGTGGGCTATAAAAACCGGATGTAGTAATTCCTGTTAGAGGAAATCCTACAAATTGTGCTGGTGCACCAACTAGCATGGAGTCACGCTCCACTGCAAAAACTTTTTCTGTTGCATTAATATTGGCTGTTACATAATAACCATCACTCCATACTGAAAACTTTGTATAATCAGGAAATGATCCGGTTCCGAAGCCGGAAGTGTAGATATACCAACCATCATTAACTGGGTCAGAGCCCTGGCAAACCGCCATGTTAAAACCATTAGGATTGTTATCAAATTCAGTAATTATAAATCTATCAGCCTGAGCATCGTAAATTACAATCGGATCACCAATATTGTTTCCCGGAAATAATGTGCTTAAAAGTGCTGGGTCTGTCAAAGGATTACCACTTTTGTCAAATATTCTAAAGCCTGTATTCCAAGCACCGATGAAATGGTTTGGACCAACTGCCCCTGTAGGATCGGAGGGAGTGTAATTTGAAACATTAGCATCGAATACTAAAGAGGGTTCTCTGCCTTGAATACGCTGAGCTGCTTTTTGCATTTCAACAAGAGCATCATTTCCTTTTGGGAAACCTTTTCCCGGTACAGTTATGTTTGCGCCACGATGCTTTGGCATTCCCATTCTGGCTTCTCCATTTGGAATGTCGATTTTAAATGTTCCGTTTGCAACCTGATCGGCAATGCTAGGTACAACAATTGGATCGCTCATATACCCAAATTTTGTTGCTTTCTGAGCATCTGAAGTTTGTGAAATACTGTTTAGAGATCCTAAAACAATTGCAAACGTAATAATTGATTGTAATAATTTTTTCATAAATTTATTTTAAAAACTGTTCTTATTAAAAATCTAAGAATTAAATAATTGGTTCAAAGTGTAAAATTATTTTTAATTCGATGGATTCAAATCCAAAACTCTCATATTAACGCAAATTTAACAAACATATCATAAAATCCAAGTTTTATATCAGTGGAGTATAGGTAGTTGTAGAGCAAGAAATATTAATGATTATTAAAAAATTAGAAACCCGGGCCGTAGCTATTAAATCCTCCAAATCCCACATTGGAAGGGGATGAGAATCCGTTATAACCTCCATATCCTCCATAAGGATTACGATAGAAGAAATTCGGGTTGTTTTGTTCGTGATATTGGAAACTGGCATTTATTCTAAAATTTTCAGTTATTCTGTATTCTAAATCTACTATAGCCCCCTGATTGCTAAAGTCGAGATACGAATTTTGATTTTCATTATTGAAATTGCCAGGATTTAAAAGAAATGTTTTGTAGCCTGTTGCTTTTACGCTGAATTTATCATTTACATGATAAGTTCCTGAAACATAGATGCTCCCGTAATTGTTGTTTCCTGAAAATAAAGAATTATCATTGCCAGAACTAAACTGCATGCTGGTATACGACATTCCAAAACTAACTTCAGTTTTTTTGCTCACCGGCATACTAATTTCGGGGGCAATAAACGACTGGAAACCAGTAAAGTTGTTTCCAAATGAGGTGAAACTTGTTCCTAAATTTACCCTTACATTTGGCTTGAACAGGGTAGGACTATTAATAGGTGTTTTTATTGTTGAGTCGTTTTCACTATTAATACCCAGAACATTAGAACCAAAACTTTGAGCATAACTATCAATATGACTGATAGTCAGGCATATTGCAAATAGTATCAAATAGGACTTAATATTCTTCATAAGGCAAAGATAAATAAAAAGAGAATTTCTTATAGCATTTAAATTTCTTTATGATTTTTTAATTTAAAGAAGGAATTATCTTCTGTAATCTGCATATCAACTAATTCCATTAGAATAAAATCGGCCAATAAATCTTCCGTTTCAAATTTACTCAGATTACAAACAGATTTTATTTGTCCAAAATCAGATATCTCATTTTTATCCAAATGTTGCATAAGGAGATGTTCTGCTTCACCATAAGTAATTTCAATGTTTTCCATTGATTTTTGCTTTTTCCAAATCTTCATCATTGTTCCGTTTGCAAGCAAATTCTGATCATTATTACGAATAAAGGCTCTGTAATTACCTTTCGAGTCAGGAGCTTTGTGGGGGCCTTTATCACTTGGGGCAATCTCGATTTCTAATATTTTTTTTCCATCCAGATTCCACTCTTTGCTGGTGAACATTACTTCAGGTTTGCAATAAAGTTTTGCAGCACTATCAACCATGAAGAATTCTTCCTCAGAACGTATGCCGGCAATTGAACCATTGTCTTTTACGCCAATTAGTAATTTCCCCCCTTTAGTGTTAGCAAAAGCAACAAGAGACCTGGCTATTTTTGGTGCATCAGAAATCTCAAACTTGAAGTCCAGATGCATGCTTTCTCCGCCCTTGATAAGATTTTTTATAGGGTGTTGCTTTTTCATTTTCTGAAAAATTGAATATTAAATTTTAGTATATCAGTGAAATTGTATACTAAGTTAGTTACCAGATAAATATAGTGTGTTAAATGTGTTATTACTAATAGAATTCTATATTTTCTTTAGCCATTGTTTTTTCGCAATAATGACAACTTAGTTTCATGTTTCCTTTATGGTCGCTAATAACTTTAAATTTTGTGGGAATAGTCTCAGTATTGGTAACACATTTGGGATTATAACATTTCACTATCTTGTCAACAGTAGCTGGTGCTTTAACCTTTTGTTTTTTTGTTATTTCGTAATCCTCAATTTCTATTAAAGTTGCGCTGGGCGCTACCAGAGCAATTTTACTTATTTCTTCCTCTTTGAAAAAAGTGTCACTTATTTTAATAATACCCTTACTTATGTATTTGTCGCTGTATAAATTTGTTCCAAAATATACTTGATTTTCAGTTCCTTCCAGGTTTAACATATTGATAACCTGAAATGTTTTATCTGATGGTATATGATCGATAACAGTGCCACTACGTATGGCTGAAACTATTAACTCTGTTCTTTTTTTATCCATGATTTGACCTTATTAAATTGTATAAATTATTTAAGTCCTAAAATTGCCGCTATAAGTGCCTGACGTACATAAACTCCGTTTTTTGCTTGCTGGAAATAGTATGCTTTATTATTGCTATCTACATCTACATTAATTTCATTTACACGTGGAAGTGGATGCAGAACCTTCATGTTTTCTTTTGATTTGGCCAGCATGCTGTTATCTAGTATGTATGCGTTTTTAACTCTCTCATATTCAAGCGGGTCAGGGAAGCGTTCGCCCTGAACTCTGGTCATGTACAATATATCGGCAATTGGTATTGCTTCCATCAAATCGGTATATTGATGATATTCTAATTTGGCATTTTTTACCCAGGTTTTAACGGAACTTGGCATTTTTAGTGAATCTGGAGAAACAAAATGAAAGGTTGCATTAAATAAACTTAAAGCCTGAACAAGTGAATGAACGGTTCTTCCGTATTTTAAATCCCCAACCATAACAATATTAATGTTCTCGAGAGTGCCTTGAGTTTTTCTAATGGAATACAAATCCAGAAGGCATTGTGTTGGGTGTTGATTTGCTCCATCGCCAGCATTTATTATAGGAACCGGAGATACTTCACTAGCGTATCGAGCGCTTCCATCCAGTGGATTTCTCATAACTATCAAATCAGAATAGTTGCTCACCGTTAGGATAGTGTCTTTTAAGGATTCTCCCTTTTTAACACTGGATGTATCGGCGCTGGCGAAACCGATAATACTTCCTCCCAAATACTGAACAGCACTTTCAAAACTAAGTCGTGTGCGTGTACTGGGCTCGAAGAATAATGAAGCAACAACATGGGTGTTTAGTATTTGCTGCCTTTGGTCTCTTTCAAAATCCTCAGCTAAATCCAGTATGTGAAGTATCTCTTCCTTACTAAAATCAGTAATTGAGATAAGACTTCTGTTTTTTAAATCCATAATTAAATTTTTTATTTTGAAACATTAAAAAAGACGGCTAAACCGTCTTATAAATCATATAATTTTCTGATTGACAGATATTAATCTGTAAGTTCTTAAATTTGATATCAGTATTCATCGCGACTGCAAATATACATTGATTATTTGCTTTTCAATTAAAATTTTATTGACAAATGGGATGTTTTTTTAACAATACAGACATATTCTCAAACTGTAAACTACAATTAGAAAATACATGGTTATTTTGTTAATTTCCACTTAATATTTTTAATATTAACAAATTTGCCCCGATTTTATGCAATCGTTTGAGAAAATAATTTCACTTATATTTTGAGTAAATCTCCAATTATTAAAATTCGGTTTTTCCTAAAATAAAATTTAAAAATAACTTCGATATATAGTGTTTAAGGTGGTTTCAGGGAGGGGCAAAAAAAACCCACCTATGAACAGGCGTTCATTTAGGTGGGCCCAATTATGAAAAACAAACAAAACAAGCAATGCAAAAATAACTACTTTTTTCTGATTGTCAATAGATTTAACAAAAAAAGTTTAAAAAAGATTAAAATTTTAAGTCAATAGGCTAATTATGGGTAATTATTTGTACCTAATCTAAATAATGATTGTATTTTTGCAACATTATTAAAAAAACATTTATGGCTACATTTGATATAATAATGCCAAAACTTGGCGAAAGTGTTGAAGAGGCAACAATTACAAAGTGGTTTGTAGAACTTGGCGACACCATAGAAGAAGATCAACCTATAGTTGAACTTGCCACCGATAAAGTAGATTCGGAGGTGCCTTCACCGGTTGAAGGTAAAGTTATTAAAATTAACTATGAAGAAGATGCAGTTGTGGCTGTTGGAGAAGTGATTGCTGTTATCTCTCTGGACGGAAATGATGAAGTTGAGACCACGACGGATAAAAAATCGAAACCTGTAACTGAAGAAAATAAATCGGAAGCGAAGTCCGAAAAGAAAGAAGAAAAAGTTCCTGATGAAAAGTCAGACTATAAGTCAAATCGATTTTATTCACCTCTGGTTAAAACTATTGCTAAAAAGGAAAATGTTAGTTTGAAGGAACTGGATTCAATAAGTGGTAGTGGTGCTAAAGGAAGGGTTAATAAGAATGATATACTCGAATACATTTCAAATCGTGAAGATGGAGATGAAGTAAGAGTTGAAAAGATTCCTGAAAAGAAAAAGACTACTGTTAAAATTACAGTAAACGAAGGAGATGAAGTTGTGCCTATGCCACGCATGCGCAAGCTTATTTCCGAGCATATGACAATGAGCGTTCAAACTTCGGCACATGTTACTACTGTAATAGAGGCCGATGTAACCAATATTGTAAAATGGAGAAATAAATATAAGCAGGAGTTTTTCGATAAATTCGGACAGAAGCTTACTTATATGCCAATATTTACAGAGGCTGTTGCCAAAGCACTTCGCGATTTCCCTCAGGTAAATGCTTCTACCGATGGTGAAAATATTATCTATAGGAAAAAGGTAAATATTGGAATAGCCGTTGCACTTCCCGAATGGAATTTAATAGTTCCGGTTATAAGAGATGCTGACTTTAAAAATCTGCTGGGCCTGGCAACTGATATTAATACTCTGGCAGCAAAAGCACGCGACAATAAACTGAGTCCTGATGATGTATCAGGAGGCACTTTTAGCATTACAAACTTTGGCTCTTTTAATAACCTTATGGGAACACCAATCATAAACCAGCCCCAGGTTGCAATTTTAGCCACAGGTGCTATTGTTAAAAAATCATCTGTGCTGGAAACCCCGGAAGGCGACTTTATGGCTATAAGAAGTAAAATGTACTTATCACTTTCTTATGATCATCGAATTGTTGATGGAGCATTGGGAGGTGCATTCTTAGAAAGAGTAGCAAAGTATCTTGAAGAATTTAATACAAACAGGACTATTTAACTTATTATTAAGGGATTAAATATTTATTATGGATTATCCAAAAATACATTCGATAAAGAAAACAGATAAGAAAACACTAAAAAAGTGGTTGCATTTAATGAGTTTGGGAAGAGCCCTTGATGACAAGGCTCCAAATTATTTAAAACAAGCAATTGGCTGGAGTTATCATGCTCCTTATGCAGGCCACGATGGAATACAGTTGGCATTGGGACAGGTTTTTGACAGAAAGACCGACCATTTATTTCCGTATTATAGAGATATGTTAACTGCCATGTCGGCTGGTGTTAATGCAACAGAAATTATTTTAAACGGTATTTCAAAGGCTACTGATAAAGCAAGTGGCGGACGACATATGTCGAACCACTTTGCAAAACCCGAATGGAATATTCACAATGTTTCTTCATGTACCGGAAATCATACTCAAATTGCTGCAGGAACTGCCAGAGCAATTAAAAAATATAAGTCAAAAGGCGTTGTATTTAGCTCTCAGGGCGAATCTTCGGTATCTGAAGGTTATGTTTATGAGGCAATTAATGGTGCATCCAATGAACAACTGCCTGTAGTATTTGTGTTTCAGGATAATGGTTATGGTATTTCAGTACCGAAAAAAGATCAAACAGCAAATCGTAAGGTTGCAAATAATTTCTTGGGATTTAAAAATTTAAGAGTTATTCATTGTAACGGAAAAGATGTCTTCGATTCGATGAATGCTATGATCGAAGCCCGAAAACATGCTGAAGAAAACCAGGAACCAGTTATTGTACAGGCAAACTGTGTACGTATGCATTCTCATTCAAATTCCGATCGTCATGAACTATATCGTGATGATTACGAAATGAATTATGTTAAGCAATACGATCCATTGGGAAAATTCAACCGTATGCTTGTTAGATATGGTCGTTTAACTCAGGATGAAATTTCAAAAATTGAAGAAGAAGTTAAGGCTGAAGTAAAAAAATCGCATAAAGAGGCTTTAAGTGCACCCGATCCTGACCCGGCTTCAATTTATGATTATGTATTGCCTGAGCCTTACAAGGCAGAAAAATATCCTGATGGTATTCATTCTGATACTTCAGAACCTAAGAAATTTATTGAGGCTTTAAATGAAACTCTTAAAGCAGAGTTTCGTCATAATCCTGATACTTTCCTTTGGGGACAGGATATGGCCAATAAAGATAAGGGTGGTATTTTTAATGTTTCAAAAGGCATGCAACAGGAATTTGGCATAGAAAGAGTATTTAATGCTCCTATTGCTGAAGATTATATTATGGGTACCGCCAATGGAATGACACGATTTAATGATAAAATCAGAGTAGTTGTTGAAGGTGCTGAGTTTGCCGATTATTTTTGGCCGGCCATGGAGCAATTTGTTGAAGCTACTCACGATTACTGGAGAAGTAATGGTGCTTTCGTGCCAAACGTTACCGTACGCCTTGCTTCCGGAGGTTATATAGGTGGAGGACTTTATCATTCACAATCAATCGAAGGTGCCTTGTCAACATTTCCAGGGGTAAGAATCGTTTATCCATCATTTGCTGATGATGCTGCAGGTTTGCTAAGAACGTCAATACGCTCCAGAGGTTTAACTGTTTTTATGGAACCTAAGGCATTGTATAATGCTCCTAAAGCAGCAACTTCAATCCCTGATGATTTTGAAGTTCCTTTTGGTAAAGCCAGAATAAGAAGAGAAGGTTCCGATTTATCGATAATTACATATGGCAATACCACACATATGTGTTTGGAAGTTGCAGAAAAAATAGAAAAAGAAAGTGGGGCAAGCATAGAGGTTCTGGATTTGAGATCTTTGATTCCTTTGGATATTGATAGCATTCTTGAAACAGTAAAAAAGACAAACAGAGTTCTTGTGGTACATGAAGACAAAGTTTTTGCAGGATTTGGTGGAGAAATAACCGCTACTATTAATGAGAAGGCATTTGAATATCTGGATGCTCCTGTTAGAAGAGTTGGCTCTGAGTTTACTCCTGTTGGATTTAACAGAATTCTTGAAGCTGCTATTCTCCCAAATGCGGAAAAAATTATGAAAGCAGCCAAAGATTTATTGAACTATTAAAATAAATAATATGAAAAAGATAGCCTTAATATATAGTTTTAATACTACTAAATCGAAAAATGCAGCAAAGAAAATTATTGCTGAGATTGGAGAGGATAAAATAGATAGTTTGAATGCTGAAGAAATAACAGGAGAGGAGTTTTTGAAGTACGACAAATACATACTTAGTCTCCCAACCTGGTTCGACGGTGAACTTCCAAATTATTGGGATGAGTTTGTGCCAGAACTGGAAGACCTTCCTCTGAAAGGAAAAACTTTTGCCCTTTTCGGCCTTGGTGATCAGAAAAATTACGCTGAAAATTTTGGTGATGCAGTTGGTATTATGGCTGAAATAATTGAACAGGCCGGAGGAAAAATTATTGGATCAACAGAAGTTGAAGGATATACCTTCGAAAATTCAAAAGCCTTGAGGGATGGTAAGTTTGTCGGACTACTTCTCGATCAGGATAATCAGGCAAAATTATCAGGTAAGCGAATAAAAGATTGGGTTGCCAGCATTGGCCAATTACTGCTAAAATAAGTAAGTTTTTGCTAATTAGTTTTGTACTTGATTTTTTTCAGTTTCAACTGATTAATGTTACAATATTATCATTCTGAATATACTCAGGTTTGAGTAATCATTTTATGGTCATTATTTTGGTGTTTTTACTGAAATTTTGAATTAAATTAGTAAATAATTGGTGCGGCTCAGCATATTAAACAATTATTGTATATTTACTCATTGTAAATGATCAAATTAATTTTAAGCCTGTTATTTAAGAATGAAACCAATAAAACCTTTATTACTTATAATTTTATCATACTCCTTTTTATTAGTGTCATGCACTCAAAGTAAATTTAAAAGTGTTGATAATGAGCCTAAAACTCAAGTAAACTTATTGCAAAAACCTCTGACACATAAATTAATTTATGATTCGATTACAATTAATATTCCCAATAATGGTAAAAATGACAAAATTGAAATAGTCAGAAACAAATTACCTAAAAAAACTACTTTCACATTCTTGAATAAGATTATTCCGGGCGAATCAAATTTACCGCTTAGCCTGAAAGAAAAAGTGGAAGGTGTAACACCAACAAAAACCAAATATCCAAAAATTACGATCATTAATGAGAAAACAATAAATAGTAAAAAGAGGCATGCCGCTGATTCTGTGCGAAGTATAAAGCTAGGGGAAAATTATTTGATTTCATATGATAGCATAGAATTTTTTAAAAGAATTATAAAAGCAAAAAATTTATACAGTATACAAAATGGAGATACATTGTATCCCCCCTTATCCTTTTATAGTACCGAACCTGAACAAACAAAAGCCCAGGCATTTAGATACAAAGATGATGCAGTTTTCGATATCAGTTATTTAGGTGCTGAGCAGGGGCTTCCAAATTCGTACATCAGGTGTATTAGGAAGGATAATAAAGGAGTACTATGGTTAGCCACGCATACCGGTGGACTAATTTCTTATGATGGTCAGTTTTACAGGCATTATAGTTTAGAAAACGGTTTATCAGATAATCAGGTGGTTTCTTTTATAATTGATCGTGATAATAATTTTTGGCTGGGTACCATGAGTGGAGGCCTTAATTTTTTTGATGGTAATAAATTTGTTCGTTACACAACCAGGCAGGGTTTGCCATCTAATATGGTGCTATCATTGGAAGAAGGTGAAAATGGAGAAATATGGATAGGTACCGCACAAGGTTTAGTACGGTTTAACGGAAAAGAGTTCAAGGTTTATACTACCAAACAAGGACTCCCTTATAATGTAATTATAACTCTTAAGCGTGACAATCAAGGCAACTTATGGGTTGGGACTTATGGAGGAGGACTAGCAAAATGGGACGGTGAGAAGTTTACCAACTATAATGCTGATGATGGTCTGGCAGCAGATCTAGTTCTTGCAATACATCAGGATTATAAAGGAAATATTTGGATAGGTACCGAAGGTGGAGGTGTAAGTAAGCTGGAGGGAAAAGAAATTACTAATTTCACACAAAGCAATGGCCTTTTATCCAACAATGTTTTAGCAATAACAGAAACTTCCGACAGTTTAATTTGTTTCGGAACATTTGGAGAAGGATTAGTAGTATACGATGGAGAAGGCTTTTTAAATTATAGTTCTAAAGAAGGATTAAGTGACGATTATATACGAGCCTTGTATTATGATGAAACAGGAAATTTATGGATAGGAACTGACGGCGCAGGCCTTATTAAGTTTAATACCAGAGGTTTTGCAAATTTTACCGTCGATCAGGGACTTCCTGATAATTTGGTTGTTTCAGGAACACAAGACATGGAAGGTGGTGTTTGGCTTGGTGCTTTTCATAATGGTATTATGTACTTTGATGATCCGCCAAAATTAGGAAAACATTCAGATTATATAAACATAACACCTGAACAAGGTTTGGTTCATGAAACCGTTGTTAGCATTTTACAGGATAGTAAAGGTAATATTTGGTTTGGCACCTTTGGTGGAGGTGTTAGTAAATTAATTTATGATGAACTCAAAAAAGGCAGAATAGAGATACATAATATAACCACAAAACAAGGCTTATTAAGTAATGCTGTAAGGGATATTATTGAGGATAATGAGGGCAATTTTTGGTTTGCTACTGATCATGGTTTAACCAGATATAAAGACGGAAAACTTGAAACATTTACTACAAAGGCAGGTCTGAAAGGTAATAAGATTACATGCCTTTTTCAGGATAATAAAAATGCTATTTGGTTTGGAACGATTGATGGCGGAGTTTCCAAAATCGAAAATGATATTATAACTACTTATACATCAGAACAGGGACTGTCTGCTAAATCAGTGTGGGCAGTTAAGCAGGATAAGAATGGCATTATTTGGCTGGGGACTGAAAATAATGGTCTTTGGTATTTTAATGGTAAATCATTTCATTATTTTAAGGAAGAATCTGGTTTGTGCAACAATGCTGTTTTTTCCCTCACCATTTATAATGACAATTTGTGGGTAGGAACAACTAAAGGTTTGTCACAAATTTATCTTGACCAACTTATTAGAAATGATGGACCGGAGGGCGACTATTACGACAAACCTGTAATTCTTAATTATGGAAAACAAGACGGATTAAAGTCGCTCGATTTTTATCATGAATCAGCATTTGTAGATAATAATAATTTTTTATGGTTAGGTAGTGTGAAAGCATTATCAACGATTGACCTTACTAAACTTGAAAAACCAGAAGTTCCTCCTATAGCCCACATCGAAAAGATTCTTATTAATGGTAATACAATCGACTTTGTGAACCTTCAGTTGGACAAAAAAAAATATTTAAATCAGGATATTCGTTTTAGCGGACTTTCTCCTTTTCTTATTAGCCCCATTGACCTCAGTCTTCCAGTGGAGATGAACCATTTAACTTTCAGCTATTGTGCAACCGATTGGTTAGCTCCTCATAAAATTATGTACCAGTTTAAACTTGAAGGTTACGATAAAAACTGGAGTAACGAAACTTCAGAAAATTTGGTTGATTATAAAAACCTGTCTCCTGGTAAGTATATTTTTAAATTGCGTGCAAAGGGTAGTAATCAGGTATGGGGTGATACATTAGAATATAAATTCGAAATTAGAAATCCCTGGTGGCTGTCATGGTGGGCGTTTATAATTTATTTATTAGGTATTCTGGCTTTAATATGGCTTGTAATTCACTGGCGAGTTAGCATAGTAAAACAGCAGAAAATAATACTGGAACGATTAATTGGAAAGAGAACTGAGGAATTAAAACAGGCTCTGGTATTAGCCGATCAGGCTGCGATAGCCAAATCCCAGTTTATTGCAAATATGTCGCATGAAATAAGAACACCACTGACTGCGATTATGGGACTTACAAACTTAGCACTCGATACAAATAAAGATACTAAAATAACTGAATATCTCTATAAAATTAATGGTTCTGCCAGTAATATGCTGGTACTAATTAATGATTTATTGGACTTTTCTAAAATTGAAGCAGGAAAATTACAGTTTGAAGAACTAAGTTTTAATTTGCAGGATGTCCTAAACAATACTTTATTGATAAATAGTAAACTGATTCGGGAAAAAGATATAGAATTAGTTTTTATGATTTCTCCTGATGTGCCGGAAAATTTACTTGGTGATCAGGTTAGGGTTGGCCAGGTAATATCTAACCTAGTAAATAATGCAATTAAATTTACTGAAAAAGGAAAAGTTATTGTAGGTGTAAGTGTAGTGCAAAGTCTTGAAAATGATAATGTTGAGTTACAGATTTCGGTAAAGGATAATGGTATTGGAATTGAAGAGCAACACATAAAATTTATCTTTAATGAGTTTGAACAAGCAGATAATAGCATAACAAGAAAATATGGCGGTTCAGGACTTGGCCTGGCAATTTGCAAATCGTTAGTAGGTTCTATGGATGGAAAAATATGGGTGGAGAGTAAAATAAATCAAGGAAGTACCTTCTATTTTACAATGCAATTACAGAAAGATAAAAATGTCACCGATATCAATATTCCTGTTGAATTAACTAATCTTAATACGGTAATATTTGATAATGATGAACAAAGAGCACATGTCTTGTCACAACTTTTAGAATACTATTCCTTAAATTCAAAGTGTTTTCATAAAGAAGAGTCCTTTATCAGTGAAACTATGAGTGTGGGGGCGGATTTATTAATTCTTGATGCTGAATCTCTTAAAAATGCATCTGACGAATTTATCGACAGATTACAAGAAAATGCAAATGAAAATGAAACTCAGATTTTACTTATTTCAAACTCCGAGGAGTCTTCAAAAGAAATTATTTCCAGGTATACCTACATAAACAATGTACTAATAAGGCCTCTTCTGCCAATCGACCTATTAAATAAATTATTATCATTATTCTCAAATATAAAAGAGGAAATTTCAAGATCCAGGGAGTCAGAAATTGATTATGATCAAATTAAGTCGAAGGTAAAAGGAAAAAATATTTTAGTTGTAGAGGATAATGAACTAGTTAGAGAATTAGTATTTGAATTACTTACCAAAGTTGGAGTAAATGTAACTATGGCAGAAAATGGAGCTTTGGCTCTGGATATTCTTGATAAAAAGCAGTTTGATCTTGTTTTTATGGATATGCATATGCCTGTAATGGATGGTTTCACTGCCAGCAAACAAATTAGAGATACGCATATTAGTACTCCAATAATTATTCTTACCGCCGACACTTCTGCTTCTCTTATTGAAGAGACTAAAGATGTCGGCGTTAATGACTTGATTACGAAGCCAATAGATACAGTATTATTTTATAAGGTACTATTAACCTATATTGTAAATACTACTAAAAAAGATGTAAACTTTTCATCTGCTAAAAATGTAAATACCAATAAGATAGATTTACAGTTCAAGGAACTCGATGCCAAATCAGGAATCAGACGCTTTGGAGATAATAAAAAACTATACCTGAAAATTCTCCACAAGTTTATGTATAGTAAGGAAAATATTTGCATAGATATTAAACAATTAGTTGATAGTGGAGATTTTAAGGACGCATATATCAAATGTCACAGTTTAAAAGGCGAAACTGCAAATATTAGTGCCGATAATGTTTTCAGAGTGTCGGAGAAATTGGAAAGTTCTATTTTAAAAGAAGATATTGTTGAAATAAACAGCGATATAGTTGTTCTGGAAGAAAGTTTGAAAGATTTGATGGATGAACTACATTTATATTTTGATAATTTATCAAAAGACAATACTCATAAAACTGACATAAATATTATTCTTAAAGAAATAATTGAAAGCCTGAATAAACGCGATCCAAAAGTGTTTGATTTGCTGGACCAACTTATCAATTATAAAATTGACAGAAAAGTACTTGAAAGCCTTGATAGTGCATTAAGTAACGGAGATAACGAAAAAGCAATGGAGATTTTAAATTCTTTAATTGAGAAATTTAAGTTAAAATAACCATTGAATGCTAAATTCATTCAATAAATTTTTGAAAAAAAATAAAATTATTACAGGAAATAAAAAAAAATGTTTCCTCCCTATTCCAATGCAAATTCTTGCACCAGATTAACTAAACTACTTCCATTACGGTGTAAATCAGTATAATATGCATGCATTGCTTTTATTAACAAAAATATGAAATAATATTAGCATATTTATATATGTAAATATTTTGAAAAAAATTAGAATCCTTATAAGGGTAAATGCCTTTTTAACTGTCATATTATCTGAAAGTGGATTTTATATAAAGTTTACTTTTCAACCAAAACCATTAATAAAATATGAATGCAAATGAGAAATGAAATTATTTCATTGCTGATGTTTTTATTAGTGATATGTACGTATTTCGCCGATGAAAGCAAGACAAAGTTTCCATTACGGAAATTTTTGGACAAATTCTGCCATTTAGCAGTATTGTCGCAAGTATGTGTATCAGAAAAAGTTGAAAGTAAAATTACACCCAAATATAAATCAAAGATAATCCTCAACACTTTATCAATCCCCATTGATAAAAATCTCGTTCAGTTCGGCACTATTAATGGAATTTATCCGAAAAACTTTTATCGCCAGATATAATTAGTTTATTATTAGTGTCAACAAAAAAAAGACAGTTTCCCCGCTGTCTTTTTTTTATGTTTTTTTCTTAATTTTGAAAGCCACGAAGGAATTATACATAGGGTTTTTGTATATTTACCTGTCTTATAATAAACGCATTACTATGTTAGAGTAAACCAGCAATCTTATAACCATATCCTATGAAAAATCGTATTTACCAACTGTCAGTTATTTCTGTAATTGTTCTGTTAATTAACACAAATTCATATTGTTTAAACAATGCACAAACCCAATCATCAATGAGTTTAGTGAGTGTAGAGGGCTACATAACCGACTGCAATGATGGTACAGGAATCTCAAATGTATTAGTTGAAACTCAATATAGTAACGGCGATAAATCCTACAGGGCCTATTCAAATATATTTAGTCGTGAACTGGATAATATAGTAAATTTTACTATTACGACCTGTGATGGTAGTACTGGTGATAGTGCCGAAGTCAGGCTGGAAGGAAATGATTTCCCTTTTCAAAACATTTCACTTCCTACTGATACAAACGGAGTTGTAGTTTTTGATAGTGTAATAGATGGGTCGTATAATATTGTTGTTGTTAAAGTGGGTTATGAGATAAATTATATTGATTCAGTTGATATTTATTCTGATACTTCATTTCTTATTGAAATGGATGAAGAAAAATTTCTTGCACGAAATTTATTTGTGGATTCATTAACTGCTGTAGCATTTTGGGAAGCACCTCTGATTGAGGCACTTAAGATGGAAGGCTTTGAAAATGAGGAGTTTCCTCCTTCTGGTTGGGAAACGTATACATTGAATTCTGAGGCTGCAGAGCCATGGCTAAGGACTAATGTACTTACTTTTGACGGATATAATAAACAATATAATATTCCCCCTCAACTTAATGACGGAAGTTCAACCTGGTACTCTATTAGTGAAGTACAGGAATTTGGTTACCTGGATAATTCTCCAGATTCTTTTGTTACGCCTTCTGTCGATCTTAGAGGTTCTGAAAATTATATTTTAACTTTTGATACATATTATGAGTTGTCTACTAATTTTGGGCTAAATTTAATTCTAAACTGGTCAGATGACAATGGTGAAACATGGGAATTAGTGACTCAGTTTGGAAACAATAATTATCAAAATTGGGAAAAAATTCAGGTGGATCTTACTCCATTTTCGGGGATCAATAATAACAGAGATTCAATAAGATTTAGATTCTATAACCTTAAACCCGGGTGGGAATTTGGTATTTGGTGTATTGATAATGTAAGTATCCATGATGGTTACGCTGAACCTCTTGCCTACAATATCTATTTGAATGATTCCTTGGTGTCTCAAATAAATCCTGAATTTACATCATTTACCTTCAATGATCTAGTTTTTGGTGCTGAATATACTGCTAAGGTAAGAGCAGTGTATACATGTGGACTCTCAGAAGAAATAAGTTATACATGGACATCGGACTATCTTTATCCTCCACGAAATCTGGAGCATAATTATGCTTATAATACTGATGATGTTGCATTAATATGGAACCCGCCTGCTAAAGAAGTTATTTCTTCTTCTTCGAAAGAAGTTAATGATACAACACTTATTGTTCCCGATGGTTTGATTGCTTTTAATATTTATAGAAATGGTGAAAAAATAGCAAATAAGTCTTATGATTCACAATTGGTAGATGAAGAAATCAATTATATAGATGAAGATGTAATTCCCGGTTTGTATAAATATAAAATTGCAGGTGTTTATGATCTAACTCCTTACGGATTTGCAGGAGATACCGCCGAGTCAATGCCATCAAATATTGATTCTCTGGAAGTTATTTGGGGTGATGAATTGCCATTTTTTGAAGATTGGGAAAGCAGTAGTTTTGAAACCCAAAACTGGGAGGAGAATTCTGAAAATTGGCAAATTGTTGATATCGGTGATGACAATGGTTTTGTTGCCAAATTTAGTTGGTCCCCGGTTCTTGATAGTGTTTATTATGAGAGTATTACAACTACATTTATGAATGCTGATTCTGTTGTGGTTGGAAATTTTTATGTTGATTATAATATAAAATTGGATGATGTAAATTCTACAGGTACAGAATATTTGATATTGCAAATAAAAGAGACCCTTTCGGCTGATTGGATTTCGCTGGATACAATAAGAAGTGAAGGAACTTTTGACTGGATAAAAAGACATATTCCGATTTCAGTGGAGGCCAGATGTAATGTCTTTCAAATTAGATTTGTTGCGGCTGGTAGCAATTCTTCAAATATTAGTTCCTGGTATATCGATAATGTGAATATCTATAATATTTGTGATGCACCTGAAGAAATCTCCTCATCTTATTTTTGGAATGCAGATGACGAATATGGTATATCACTTTGTTGGGAAGCACCTGTATTTCCAGGGCCTTTCACAATTTATAAACATTGGGATTCAGGTGAAAATTTTAGTGGAATAGGAGTAGGTAAATCTCAGGATTTTATAACTGGTGCAAGATGGGATGCCGATATGCTAGATGACCTGGAAGGGTACTCGATAACTAGTATTCTCTTTTATCTTTGTGATGACGGGGTTATTGATATTACAGTGAAGGTATGGGAAGGAGCAGAAGCTGAAAACCTTATTTATGAGCAATTTGTTACTGATGTTGAGTCAGAGCAGTTTACAGAGGTGCAACTTGAAAGCCCTGTGTTAATAGATAATGACAAAGAGTTGTGGATTGGATATTACATTCATACTAGTCCCGGCTCTTTTGCCGCTGGTGTTGATGCAGGACCAGCAGTAACCGGTTATGGAGATAAAATAAGCTTGGATGGGTATTCATGGGATAATTTATCAGACTTCGGCCTGGATTATAACTGGAATCTGGGTATGAAACTGGAAATTGTTGATGATGCAGAAACTAATGAACCCATTTATTTTAATTCGAGGGGAATAATTACTGATTCAAAATCACAACCAATTCTTGGTAAACCAACAAAAAGTCAAGCATATCTTAATCCATATGAAAATACTAGTGGATTTAATATTTATTTGAAGGAAGGAAATCAGGATGAGTATCAATTATTCGATTTTGTTCCTTATAACTTCGATCAAACTTCATATTGTAAAAACTTTTATGCAGAAGATGAGGTACAGAGTGGAAAATGCTATTCATTTCAAATTACTTCAGTAAAAGTGATGGATGTTGATAGTTGTGAATCAGATCCCGGTCTTAGTGCTGATGGAGAGGATTATACTTACGCTTGTGTAACAAAGATAGAGCAACTTCCTTTAAATTTAATAAATGTGTATCCTAATCCTGCCAATGAGCAAATGAAAATTACAACGCAGGAAAATATTAATGAAGTAACAATTATAAATTATCTGGGACAAAAAGTTTATGAAATTAATGGTGTTGAAAGTAAGAAATATATAATTAATTCATCAAAATTTCCTATCGGGATATATATTGTAAACATTAAAACCTCTTCCCGAGAATACAGTAGAAAAGTAGTAATTGCCAGATAGTTATATATTATGCATTTTATTTTTTAAATTTGAAAACCCTATCAAGAAATGTAAATAAGGGTTTTTGTATATTTACCTGTCTTATAATAAACGCATTACTATGTTAGAGTAAACCAGAAATCTTATAACCATATCCTATGAAAAATCGTATTTACCAACTGTCAGTTATTTCTGCAATTGTTCTGTTAATTAACACAAATTCATATTGTTTAAACAATGCACAAACGCAATCGCCAATAAGTTTAGTGAGTGTAGAGGGATACATAACCGATTGCAATAATGGTACAGGGATCTCAAATGTATTAGTTGAAGCAAATTATCTTTTATATCATTATGAAACAGAAACCGATGCCAATGGTTACTATTCCATGCAGGTAGAAGCAGGTACTTATAATTTCACATATTCATTATTAGCATATCAGTTTGTTGAAATACAGGATATTGTTGTTGCAGAGGGAAGTCCACTTACTCAGGATGTACAAATGTGTGAGATGCCGTATCCTGTTAGTAATGTTTATGCTGATCCTGACTTCAATTGTCCGGAAGTTAATATCAGTTGGAATTTACCTTCCGGTCCATATACTATTATTTACGATGATAATACGGCAGAGGATTATAATGTTTGGGCTGAGGCAGGAGGTGTTGTTGCTGTAAAATTTACACCTGACTTTTATCCTGCTACAGTTACAGGAGGAAAAATTAACGTTGGTGATGGCAGTTTTCCCGAAGATGGTAATTTTTTAGGTTATGACGTGAAAATTATTCTTTATGATGATAATGGTGCAAATGGAATGCCCGGAACTATTTTAGAAGGGCATTTTGTAACTGTTGATAGTTACAACTGGATACACTTCGAGAATGTTTTTAATACTGAAATTACGGAAGGTGATTTTTATCTGGCTTATGAACAAATTAGTGGCGCAGATAATTCAGCACCTATAGCTGTTGATACTGAACTTCCTATAGCCTATAAATCGTACGCTAAAATGGTGGGAGGAAACTGGAGCACTTCTTCTTTACAGGATTTTATGATTAGAGCAGAGTTGATTGGTTTTCCTGCCCAGAATTCTAAAATGAAGGTTTCAAAGAACTTTATACGTCCACCACAAATTGTAAGGATGGATAATATATTTAAATCCACTACCTATGAAACAACAGTGCCGGGTTATGAAAAATCAGGTATTACGATTTCATTGGCAGAACCTCAAAGGTCTCTTGCTCAATATAATATCTACCGTATTTCTAATTTCAATCCGGATGAGGGAGAAGGACCGGAGGATGGAAGCCCTACTTCAATAGGTTCCTCTTATGCTAATTTATATTTTGATAATACATCCAAAAGTCCGGGTTTTTATGCCTATTCAGTAGAAGCCGAATATGAAAGTGGTGATAAATCGGTATGGGCTTATTCTAATATTTTCAGTTGTGGACTGGATAATATAGTTGATTTTACTATTACTACCTGTGATGGTGAAATAGGGGATAGTACTGAGGTGAGATTAGAAGGTCTAAATTTCCCGTTTCAAAATATTTCTCTGCTAACAGATACATATGGGAACCTGGTATTTGATAGCGTTATTAATGGTTCATATAATATCGTTATAGTAAAAGTCGGCTATGAGTTAACTTATATTGATTCGGTGGAAATATTTTCTGATACTTCTTTCTTTTATGAGATAGATGAAGATAAAATTCCGGCCCGAAATTTATTTGTCGATTCTCTAACAGCAATTGCAGAATGGGAGGCTCCTCTTATTGAGGTTCTTGCGTTGGAAGATTTTGAAAGTGAGGATTTTCCTCCTCCGGGTTGGGAAACTTACAATTACAATTCAGAATATGATACTGCCTGGGTGAGGGCGACAGGATTAAGTTATCATGGCTGGGCAATACCTCCTCAGAAAGATGATAGTACTAGTAGTTGGTTTTCAGTTAGCGACATAATTGAAAATTGTATTTATGATGCCTCTTCCGATTTTTTAATCACTCCAGCTGTTGACTTAAGGGCATCAGATCATTTTATTTTATCTCACAATAGTTTTACACAATACTCTTCTTATGGTGAATCAAATATATTAAGTTATTCTTACGATAATGGTGAATCATGGATATATTTAGCATCATATTTAGCCAATAATGAAAGTTGGAATTTTGTTGAATTAGATTTATCAGAAATTTCAGGATCTGATTCAAATTACGATTCCGTTATGTTTAAGTTTGAAAATACATCTAGTGAATATGACTTTGGGCCCTGGGCTATTGATAATGTAACAATAAATGGAGGAACTATTCAGCCTCTGGCATATAATATTTACTTAAACGATTCTCTTACTGCACAATTAAGTCCGGAATTAACCAACTATACATTCAATGATCTTGTTTTTGGAACTGAGTATACGGCTAAAGTACTAGCAGTGTATACATGTGGACTATCAGAAGAAATAAGTTATACATGGACATCAGGATATCTTTATCCTCCACGAAATCTGAATCATAATAATGATTATAATTCTGATGATGTTGCATTAAAATGGACCCCGCCTGCTAAAGAAGTTATTTCTTCTTCGAGAGAAGTTAATGATACAACACTTGTTGTTCCCGATGGTTTGATTGCTTTTAATATTTACAGAAATGGTGAAAAAATAGCAAGTAAGTCTTATGATTCACAATTGGTAGATGAAGAAATCAATTATATAGATGAAGATGTTATCCCTGGTTTGCATAATTATCAAATTACAGGAATATATGATCTTACTCCCTATGGTTTTGCAGGAGATACCGCTGAGTCAATGCCATCAAATATTGATTCTCTGGAAGTTATTTGGGGTGATGAATTGCCATTTTTTGAAGATTGGGAAAGTGAAAGTTTTGAAACTCAAAACTGGGATGTTTCATCTGAAAATTGGCAGGTTTCAAATGCCGTTGGTAACAGTGGATTTTCAGCACAATTTAATTACTACCCTGTTCATGAAGGTGATTATAGTGAAAGCCTTGCAACTACTTTCTTAAATGCTGATTCACTGTTTGTTGGGAGTTTTTATTTAGATTATGATTTGAAATTGGAAGATGTAAACTCAACGGCTACAGAATATCTGATTTTGCAAATAAAACAATCTCTTTGGGATACATGGAGGACACTTGATACAATAAAAAATGAAGGTTCTTTCGATTGGGTTAATAAGCATATTCTACTTAATTTTGGACCTAGAAGTAATGTGTTTCAAATAAGGTTTGTTGCTTCCGGTGAAAACTCGTCAAATATTAGTTCCTGGTATATCGATAATGTTAATGTTTATAATATTTGTGATGCACCAACAGAAATATCTTCTAATTATTTCTGGAATTCTGATGATAAATATGGTATTACATTATGTTGGGAATCGCCGGCTTTTCCCGGTCCTTCTACTATTTATAAACATTGGGATTCAGGCGAAAACTATAGTGGTATAGGATTAGATGCAGGTGATTACTTTACAACTGCCGTGAGATGGGATGCAGATATGTTGACTAATCTGGAAGGTTATTCAATAACAAGTATACTTTTCTTCTTAACTGATGATGGATTTGAAGATATTACTATTAAAGTATGGGAAAGTGCCAATGCTGAACAACTTATTTATGAACAGGAAGTTACAAACGCAATGGTAGGAGAATTTACCGAAGCAGTTCTTTCAAATCCTGTTTTAGTAAATACTGATAAAGAATTGTGGATAGGTTATAGAATATATCAAAACTCTGGTTCGCTTGCGGCCGGTATTGATGAAGGTCCTGCTGTTGAAGGTTATGGTGATAAAATAAAACTACCTGGAGACTCTTGGCACAATTTATCAGACTTCGGACTCGATTACAATTGGAATTTAGGAATGAAACTGGAAATTGTGGATGGAGCTATAGCAAAAGAACCTATTTATATAAGTCTGTCAGAAATAGTTAATGATACGAAACCGAAACCAATTCTTGGCCAACCAACAAAAAATACTGTTAAACTCAATCTCGATGAAAATATTAATGGATTTAATATTTATATGAAGGAGGGAAATCAGGATGAGTATCAATTATTCGATTTTGTACCATATAATTTTGATCAAACTTCATATTGTAAAAACTTTTTTGCAGAAGATGAGGTCCAGAGTGGAAAATGCTATTCATTTCAAGTTACTTCAGTAAAAGTGATGGATGTTGATAGTTGTGAATCAGATCCCGGTCTTAGTGCTGATGGAGAGGATTATACTTATGCCTGTGTTACGGATATAGACCAAACTCCTTTAAATTTTATGAATGTGTATCCCAATCCTGCCAATAACCAAATAATAATTACAACGCAGGAAGAAATTAATGAGGTAACAATTATAAATAATTTGGGACAAAAAGTTTATGAAATTAATGGTGTTGAAAGTAGGAAATACATAGTTAATTCCTCAAAGTTTCCTGTTGGGATATACATTGTAAATATTAAAACTTCTTCCCGGGAATACAGTAGAAAAGTAGTAATTGCCAGATAGTTATATTTATGGTTTAAATTGCTTAATATTGTATAACAATATAATAATTGCCATCTAAATATATTCTGATGAA
>PKTA01000219.1 GCA_002869365.1 Marinilabiliales bacterium
ATGGAAGATCTCGACGATGAATTTGTGGCTAATAATATTAACAAAGAAGCATATTCAGAATTTGAAGGCAGATTTGTGAAAAATGCTTTCGATGAAACACTTACAGATAAAGATGCTACTCTCGATATCGATCTTTCAGTATATCTGAAAAAGGTAGGATTAGCATTTAAAATCGAAAAACACGTTCACAATTATCCACATTGCTGGCGTACCGATAAACCTGTTCTTTATTATCCTTTGGATTCGTGGTTTGTAAGAACTACCAAACTTAAGGATAGGATGATAGAACTTAACAAAACTATTAACTGGAAGCCAAAAGCAACCGGTGAAGGCAGGTTTGGTAACTGGCTTGAAAATTTGGTAGACTGGAATTTGTCAAGATCCAGATTTTGGGGTGTTCCAATTCCTATTTGGGTTACCGAAGACAGAACAGAAATAAAAACCCTGGGATCGGCAGAAGAGTTAAAGATTGAAGTTGAAAAATCTGTTGCAGCAGGCATAATGGATGAAAATCCAATGAGTGAGTTTGTTCCTGGGGATATGTCGAAAGAAAATTATGAAACATTTGATTTCCACAGGCCTTACGTAGATAAAATTGTTTTAGTATCAGAAACAGGGCAGAAAATGTATCGTGAACCTTCGTTGATTGATGTATGGTTCGATTCAGGCTCAATGCCATATGCTCAGTTTCATTATCCTTTTGAAAATAAGGAAGTTTTTGAAAAGAATTTCCCTGCTGATTTCATTGCTGAAGGAGTTGACCAGACAAGAGGTTGGTTTTTCACACTTCATGCAATAGCAAGTATGCTTTTCGATTCGGTGGCATTTAAAAATGTTGTTTCCAACGGACTTGTTCTCGATAAAGCCGGGAATAAGATGTCGAAACGATTGGGAAATGGAGTAGATCCTTTTGAAACTATAGGAAAATACGGACCGGATGCTACACGCTGGTATATGATTACTAACTCACAACCATGGGACAACTTAAAATTTGATATAGCAGGTGTTGATGAAATACGTCGTAAATTTTTAGGAACGCTTTATAATACTTATGCATTTTTTGCTCTTTATGCCAATATTGATGGGTTTAAATATGAAGAAGACGAAATTCCGGTAAGTGAAAGAACAGAACTCGACAGGTGGATTCTATCCGAACTGAATTCCCTGATAAAGGAAGTTGACGAATCATTCGCAAATTATGAGCCTACAAGAGCAGGACGTGCTATTCAATATTTTGTAACTGAGCATCTTAGTAACTGGTTTGTTCGATTGTCGAGAAGGCGTTTTTGGAAAGGTAACTATACAAAAGACAAAATCGAAGCTTATCAAACCCTTTATCATTGTATGGAGGTTATTGCTCAGTTAACGGCTCCGATTATACCATTTTTTGCCGACAGATTATTTATTGATTTAAACAGTGTAAGCAAAAGACAAAATGCCGAATCCGTTCATTTAACAGATTTCCCTGTAGCCAATGAAAGTTTGATAGACTCTGAACTGGAAGATCGCATGGAGTTGGCACAAAATATCTCTTCAATGGTATTGTCGTTGCGTAAAAAGAATAATTTACGTGTTCGTCAGCCCCTAAACAGAATAATGATTCCGGTTTTAAATCCAAGATTTAAAGAACTTGTTAGTAAAGTAGAAGATTTGATATTGTCGGAAGTTAATGTCAAAGAGATAGAATATCTTACAGAAGATTCAGGAGTTTTGGTTAAGAAAATAAAACCTGACTTTAAGGCTTTGGGGCCAAAGTACGGTAAGCTAATGAAACAACTGGCAGGTGCTATTATGAAGTTTACACAGGAGGATATCAAAAAACTGGAGAAAGAAGGAAATTATCTTTTAAATATTGCAGGGGAGAATGTTGAAATACTGCTTAGCGATGTGGAGATAATTACACAGGATATTCCGGGTTGGAGTGTTGCTAATCAGGATGACTTGACAGTTGCTCTGGATATAACGGTAACTGATGAGTTGAAGGAAGAAGGTTATGCCCGTGAGCTGGTAAATAGAATCCAAAACTTTAGAAAAGATTCGGGTTATGAGGTGACAGATCGCATAAAAGTTAAAATTTTGAAATCTGATACCACCTTTGATGCTTTTAATAAGTTTAGTGATTATATTTGTGCGGAAACATTAGCAGAGATTGAATTTACTGAAAATCAGTACTTAAATAACGCGATAGAATTCGACTTAATTGATGACGTAAAAGCAATTGTTGAAATTGTAAAAATATCTTAATAAATTGACGTTTATACAATGCTATAATCATAAAATTGCATTATATTTAACATCTTTTTTATTCGAATTTTATAATAGGAGGGAAATATGAACGAGAACGCAAATGACAGGATAAAGACTAAATACACTGACGAAGAATTGCAGGAATTTAGAGAGATTATTGAAAGAAAATTAAAATCTGCAAGAGAAGATCTGGAACTTCTTGTTGAAGCATATACTAATAAAAGTGATCATGGTACTAACGATACCTCACCAACTTTTAAGGTGCTGGAAGAAGGGCAACAGGTTCTGTCAAAAGAAGAGAACAGTAGTTTAGCTTCACGACAGATGAGATTTATCCAAAATCTGGAAAATGCCTTGGTAAGGATCGAAAATAAAACCTATGGTATATGCCGTGTAACTGGTAAACTTATTAGCAAAGAGAGGCTTAGAGCAGTTCCTCATGCCACACTTAGCATCGAAGCAAAAAATAATGAAGCTAAACAAAAACGTCTCTAATACATTTTTTTAGATTGAAAAAGGCAGCATTTATTATTTTTACAGTGCTATTTCTCGACCAGGCCTTAAAGGTTTGGGTGAAATTGCATATGACCATAGGCGAAGAAATACCTGTTCTGGGTAATTGGTTCAATCTGTATTTTACTGAAAATAACGGAATGGCTTTCGGTATGGAGTTCGGAGGTGAATGGGGCAAACTATCATTAAGTATTTTCCGCATATTAGCCGTCATTGGCATCTTCGCTTATCTTGTAATAATTGCCAAACGAAATGAAAAATGTGGTTTAATATTTGCAGTGTCTATGGTATTTGCAGGTGCACTAGGAAATATTATCGATAGTGTTTTATACGGACTTATTTTTACTTCAAGTTCATATCATACTCTAGCAGAGTTTACTGGTTTCGGACAAGGTTATGCGAGTTTTCTGCATGGTAAGGTTGTCGACATGTTATATTTCCCCATAATTAATATTCAAAGTGCCGATGCCCCTTCATGGATTCCTTCCTTTTTATTCGGTTATGATGATCATTTTGTATTCTTCCGCCCCATCTTTAATATAGCTGACTCGGCCATCACAATTGGCGTTTCATGGCTTCTTCTTTTCGAAAGAAAAAATTTACATTTATAATATCCTTTCTAAATTATTACCCCTTTTTAAGGTTTTAAGCATTTATAGTATTTTTGCCCTTTTAAATTGCATAAGCAAATGACAGGTTTAAAACATCCATCAGATGTAGAAATTATGGCTCCCGTGGGTTCCTACGAATCTCTAATGGCTGCAATACAAGGCGGAGCAAATTCGGTTTATTTTGGTATTGGCAATTTAAGTATGCGATCAAAATCTTCAAAAAATTTTACTCTTGAAGATCTAAAGAAAATCTCAAATATTTGTAAGGAAAACAATATCAGAACATATATTACTCTCAATACTGTAATCTATGATCATGAACTTGATAATATGAAGCAGATTGTTGATGCAGCAAAGGAAAATGGAATTACAGCAGTTATCGCTTCCGATCAATCGGTAATACAATATGCTCATAGCAAGGGAGTTGAGATTCATATGTCGACTCAAACTAATATTACAAATATTGAAGCCGTTAAGTATTATTCGGCTTTTGCCGATGTTATGGTTACTGCAAGAGAATTGGAAATAAAACAGGTAAAAGCAATTACTGAGGCAATAGAAAAAGAAAATATTTGTGGCCCTTCAGGACGAAAAGTTCAAATAGAAGTTTTTGCTCATGGAGCATTATGTATGGCCGTTTCAGGAAAGTGCTATCTGAGTCTTGATAATCTGAATTCTTCAGCGAACAGGGGAGCCTGCCTCCAACAATGCAGAAGAAAATATACAGTAACTGACAAAGAAACCGGGATACAACTCGACGTTGACAATGAATATATAATGTCGCCCAAGGATTTGAATACTGTTGCTCTTCTCGATCATATTTTGGATGCAGGAGTAAAAGTATTGAAACTTGAAGGACGTGGAAGATCACCCGAATATGTAAAAACTATTACTTCAGTTTATAGAGAAGCAGTGGATGCCTGGTTTGCAAATGAATATAATCAGGAAAATATCGATAAGTGGAATAGTCGTTTATCGAAAGTTTATAACAGAGGCTTTTGGGATGGTTATTATATGGGAAGCACCTTTGGTGAATGGACAGAAGATTATGGTAATCAGGCAAGTGAGAGGAAAGTCTATATAGGTAAAGTAACTAATTTTTTTGGAAATATTAGTGTGGCCGAAATTAAAATAGAAAGTCATGACCTTAAGGTTGGAGAAGAAATCAAAATTATAGGAGCCACTACCGGAGTTTATGATGATATAATAAAAGAAATTCGGCTTGAACTTAAAACTGTTGATATGGTTCAAAAAGGAGACCTTTGTTCAATAAAAACCGATAGCATTATTAGAAGAGGAGACAAACTATATAAAGTAATAAAAAAATAAATTTAGCATTTCTTTTTACACAATTTTTTATTGAAATTTCTTGATTACTTTTGATACTTATTAGAATGGTATAATTATAATGGAATTACACGACATAATAATATTAGGTGGATTTATATTGTTAATAGCAATTATGCTGGCCGTTGATATTGGCATTTTCAATAAAGACAATCACGAAGTAAAGTTTAAAGAGGCCTTATCTTATACAATCCTTTGGGTGTCGATTGCTATGATATTTTGGGTAGTATTATATACTTATGGACATCTTCTTCATGGCATTGAAACTTTAGATCAGTTAAAGGAGATAGTTGTAAAATATGACCACCCTATTACTCTTGTAAATAATGATTTTGAATCCTCAATTGCAATATATCGACGCAATCTGGGCTTGGAATTTCTTACAGGCTATATCATAGAGTATTCATTATCAATAGATAATATCTTTGTAATACTAATGATTTTTTTGTCGTTTGGGGTTCACAAACAATATTATCATAAGGTATTATTCTGGGGAATATTAGGAGCTATTATAATGCGTTTTCTATTTATCTTTTTAAGCTCTGCACTTATTCAGGAGTTTGAATGGGTACTTTATCTGTTTGGTGCATTACTTGTTTTTACCGGAATAAAACTCTTCCTCGATAGAAATAAAAATGAGAAAATAGATATCAATAATCATTTTGTTGTAAAATTTGCCGGAAGGTTTTTTAGAATAGATTATGATGATAAAAGTGGTAATTTTTTTACAAAAAAAAATGGCAAATTATTTATTACCAGTTTGTTTGTAGTCCTGCTTGTAATAGAGGTAAGTGATGTTATTTTTGCAGTAGATTCCGTTCCGGCAATATTTTCAATTACTAAAGATCCTTATATAGTTTATTTTTCAAACATATTTGCAATAATCGGATTGCGTTCCCTATTCTTCCTTTTAGCAAGTATTATTGAAAAATTCAGGTTTTTAAAAATTGGATTATCAGTCTTACTTTTGTTTATTGGATTAAAAATGTTGAGCCATCATTATATCGAAATTTCAACAATGAACTCTCTTTTGATAGTATTGGGTATTTTATCCGGCAGCATACTATTATCCATTATAATCCCTGAAAATAAAATTGCCGGGAATAAATAATCCCAACAATTTTATTCCGGAAATTATTTCAATTACACATTAACGGCAACTACTTCCTTAATTTCTGGAAGCACTTTTTTTAATGTTGCCTCAACGCCATTTTTGAGCGTCATAGTACTAAATGCACATGAACTGCACGCTCCTGTTAATTCAACATTAACAATATTGTCGTCAGTAATTTCTATTAGTTTCAAGTCACCACCATCCTGTTGTAAGTATGGTCGTACCTGATCGAGTACATTTTCTACTTTTGTTGTTAGTTCTTCTTTAGTCATCTTTATATATGAATTATTTAAACTCTATCACTTATATTCTTTGCTAATTCCATAAATGCCTTACTAACAGGATTGTCCTGGTCCAATGAAATTGGTTTTCCATTGTCGCCACCCTCTCTAACCTTTTCAACCATAGGTATTCTTCCTAAAATTGGAATATTAAGTTCAGTGGATAATTCATCGCTGGAACCTTTACCGAAAATGAAATATTTTTTTTCCGGCATGTCGTCTGGAACGAAATACGACATATTTTCAACTATTCCCAAAAGAGGTATCTCAAGTTTATCCTGACGATACATCATTGCAGCACGCCTAACATCTGCTACAGCTACTTTTTGAGGGGTTGTTACTAAAACTGTTCCCTTAATATTATAATTCTGAGCAAGTGTGAGTTGAATATCACCTGTTCCCGGTGGCATATCGATTACGAGAAAATCTAAATTTCCCCATTCAGCATCTTTCATTAATTGATTGAAAGCATTATTAATCATAGAACCACGCCACATAAGGGCTTGATCAGACTTTACAAAAAATCCCAGGGAAAGAATTTTAATTCCGTGATTTTCAATTGGTATCATTATTGGTTTGCCTTCTCTTTCCATTACACCTGGTTGTCCGTCCTCCACACCAAACATAATTGGTACTGAAGGTCCCATAATATCAGCATCTAATATACCTACTGAATGCCCAATTTTAGCAAGCGATACTGCCAGATTAGCCGCAACAGTTGATTTTCCAACTCCACCTTTACCACTAATAACAGCAATAATATTTTTAACACCTGCCAATGGACCTCTGCCAAGCTCTTTTTCTGCTATTGGCTTTATGGTTACACTTAACTCATCACCAAATTCGGTTTTTAATGTTTTTTCAATGGAATTGCTCACTATCCCAACTGCAGGATCATCAAGCTTTTCAAATACAACTTCAAGTTTAATTTCATTGTTAAGGATTTCAATTCCGTATACCATACCGAGATCAACAATGTTGTTAGCCTTAGCAAAGAAAATTACTTGTTTTAAAGCATTGGTTACTTGCTCTTTAGTAATTGACATTATATTAATTTTAATTTAGACTTAATTATAATAATAAAAATTTATGCAGCAAAATTAGATAATTATTTGATATAAAACCTGCAATTAGCCTTATTTATAAGAGAGTTTAAATAAGTTTAAGATTTATTACTGTTTGTTTGTTAGTTCTTCACTTGGATTCCACAAAACATCGGTAAAATTTACAATTTTATCATTTTGAATTACTATTCCTTCGGAGGCTAAAAGTTCGGCCATTGTATTATTACCACCAAAATGCCTTTTTCCTGTTAACAGTCCGCTGCTGTTTACAACTCTGTGAGCCGGAATATCTCGTCCGGAGGTTTTTGAACTATTCATTGCCCAGCCTACCATTCTTGCAGAACCTTTGCTTCCCAGATAGTTTGCAATTGCCCCATAAGAACATACACGTCCATAGGGAATCTGCTCGGCTACTTCATAAACTCTTTCAAAAAAGTTCTTTTCCATTTTACTGTAAGCAACTTTAATTAAAGACTTTAGGATTTAGCTCAAACTTTAGAAATTTTATTTTCGTTCCATGTTCGAGCCATTTTTTCTCATAGAAGGTTTGTATACTAGTAAGTTCATTAATAACACCTTCATTATAAATATCATATGATTTATAAAGAAGTTTATGAGAGTATTCTTCAATGGTATCAAGGGTTGACTCAAAAACAATTATGTTATCAGTTTTAAGATTAATAATTGCATCTTTTTTAAGAAACTTTGTATATCGTTTTATGAATTCGGGTGATGTAAGCCGTTTTCTTGCTATTGTATCTCTTGCATGGGGGTCAGGAAAAGTAATCCATAATTGAGAAATTTCATCTTTCCCAAAAAAACCATCTACCAGGTTAATTCTGCTACGAATAAATGCTACATTTTTCAATGATTTATTTCGGCATTCTTTAAGTCCTTTCCATAATCTTGCTCCTTTAATATCAATACCAATAAAATTTTTATCGGGATATAACTCAGCTAGTCCAATAGTATATTCTCCCTTTCCGCAGCCTAATTCCAAAATGATTTCATTATCATTTTTAAAAAAATCTTTTGCCCACTTCCCTTTTAACTCTATTCCATCAATTATTTCATCATATGAAAACTGGAAAAGATTGTCGAAAGTTAAATTTTCAGCAAACTTCTGAAGTTTGTTTTTTTGTCCCACAATTAATAAATTATTTTACAAGTATCCAGGCCTGTGAGTTTGTTTCTCTTCTAATGGCAATAAGCTGACGTTCAGCTTCTGTCATATTTGAAAATCCCATAATGGCAACTCTGAACAATCCTCTTGCATTAGTATCAGCAATAATTGCATCGTAACCTTTTATTTTAAGATTCTTTATCAGTCGCTCAGCATTACTTATATTTCCAAATGAACCGGCAATTATGAAGTACTTACTATCAGTATAAATGGGTTTATCTGCTGTTTCTTCCTCTGATGAAACAATTTTATCGTTTGAAGATGTAATTTCTTTAGGTTCTTCAATAAGTTGATCGTTATTATTAATGTCGGATGAACCGGAATTAATGTCATTTTCAGTAATTTCTACAGGCTTTACGTCGGTAATTTCGTCCTTTGTATCTTCCAGTTTATCAGGGGTTAAATCACTTTCGGTTTCTGGTTTTGTAGTTATTATTTGATCTTCCTTATCTATTTTTGGTTTGCTTGTTTCCGGAGGATTAACTAAACCCGAAAGCCATCCGGCTGTTTGTACGTTTACTTTTTCCAAATGAAATATACCTGCATTTGCTGATAAGTATTCATGGGGTTGAGTATACATAAAAGGAACCATATGTTTATTATTATTCCAATAATATAACATAGCATCTCTTTTGTTGTAAACATAAAAGGATCCCATTATAAAAAGAATAGCAAATACAAAACCCAACTGTTGTTTTACTTTTGAAGGCTTTTTACGCGCTACTAATTTTTCTGCAGAATTCCCTTCAGCAGCAATTCTTCTGTCCTTTTTAGTGTTTTTCTTTTCCTTATCAGCAGGGATATCCTGACGTGTTTTTGTAAAAACCTCTTTTATTTTTTGCTCATCTGAAGGCCTTCTTATTGCAGGAGAAACAAAACTTGTTAATCCAAATGATTCAGCGTTATAGTTTATGCTGTTGTCCTGATGGAATACAATATTTTCATTAGCATCACGGAAAATATAGCCAATTTTGCTAAAGTTTATTCTTTTGCCATTTTCCAATGCATTATTACACAGTAAAACAAATTTGTCTACACTTTGTTTGGCTTTTTTGTAAGGAATTCCTTCATTTCTGGCAACATAGTTAACCAAAAGACCATCATTTGCTTTAAGATGGATATTAAAGTGAATATCTTTAACAGGTGGTTTAAACTGATGAGTGATTTTATTAATCTGGGCACTCTTAGGAGTTGAAATAAAGCCTCCTAAGCCAGGTATTACCACGCATTCGTAATCGAAAATTAAGTCGCCTATGTATTTTGCTATTTTCATTAATGATGGAAAATTATTAACTCGCTAAAGTAAGGACTTAGACCATTATTATCAAATAATGTTGATAAGTTTTTGAAGGTCTTCTTCTGTATCTATACCAAAACTCTCAATCTCAGTTATATCAACTTTGATTTTAAAATTGTTTTCTAGCCATTTTAGTTGTTCCAGACTTTCTGCTAATTCAAGTTGTGAAGGTTGTAGTTTGTTTATCTCCCTGAAAATTTTCGAGTTAAATCCATAAATGCCTATATGTTTATAAAAAGTATGCTTCTTTAACCACTCCTCCTTATCAAAGTTTCTTACAAATGGTATTGGATTTCTGCTAAAATACAGCACCTCTTTATTCTTATTAAAAATTAATTTAACAACATTTGGATTGAATAATTCGTCCGTAGTATTTATTGGTTTTGCCAAAGTTGCTATTTCTGCATTTGCTTTAATTAATAAGTTACAAAGCATATCAATTTGCCTGGGATCAATAAACGGCTCATCGCCTTGTATATTGACAATACCGCCATAATAATCAGGATTCTGAAAATTTAGGTTTTCGAAAACCTCATAACATCTTGAAGTACCATTTAGATGTTCTGTTGCTGTTAGAAACACTTCCCCGCCAAAATTTTTGACCTCCTTTGCAATTCTATCATCATCGGTAGCAACAACAACTTTGTTTAAAAATTTCGATTTAGACGCCTGCTCATAAACCCTTTGGATCATGGTTTTGTTTCCTATTAATGCCAATGGCTTTCCAGGAAATCTGGAGGATTGAAATCGAGCTGGTATGATACCGATAATTTTCATTTTTAGAACAAGCCGTTAACTTCAATATTTACTTTATCAATAACTTTACTTAAGTCTTCAGGTTTTGTGAAATCCATATTATCAACATCCATAATCATTAATTTCCCCTGCTTATATCCATTAATCCAGTTTTCATATCTTTCGTTGAGAAGTTTAAGGTAATCCAGCCTGATCGACTCTTCATAATCGCGTCCGCGGCTTTGAATTTGATTTACCAGTGTAGGAACACTTGCTCTCAGATAAATCAACAAATCAGGTGGTTGGATAAAAGAACTCATTAATTCAAAAAGCGAAATATAATTTTCGAAGTCGCGTGTCGACATTAAATTCATAGAGTGAAGGTTTGGAGCAAAAATATATGCATCCTCATAAATTGTCCTGTCCTGAATAATATTATCGCCACTTCTTCTAATATCAATAACCTGACGAAACCTGGAATTAAGAAAATATACCTGGAGGTTAAACGACCACCTTTGCATATCTTCATAAAAACTATGCAAGTATGGATTATTTTCAACATCCTCATAATGAGGCTTCCAGTTGAAATGTTTTGAAAGTAATTTTGTCAGAGTTGTTTTTCCTGATCCGATGTTTCCAGCTATCGCAATATGCATTTGGTTGTTTTTTATATAATAATTAATAATTTTTCAATAGTAATATCCCTACTTTACAAAGTTATGCATTTCTTTAAGTTCATCAACATAATCACGGTTATTTGACAAACGAGGCACTTTGTTTTGCCCTCCAAGTTTTTCTCTTTTCTTCATCCAATTATAAAATGCCTTTGGAGGCAGAGCATGTATTTTAGGTTCTTGTAATACCAGGTTGTGATATCTTTTTGCCTCATAATCAGAGTTTAACGACTTTAATGCATTGTCGAAGGTTTCTGTGAAATATTCAATACTTGATGGTTGCTTATCAAATTCAATTAACCATTCGTGATAGATAATATTATCGTCGACAAAAGGGGCAGCGGTGTATTCAGTAACTGTTGCCGAAGTTTTACCACATGCTACGACAAGAGCCTTTTCTGCATTGTCGATAATGAGTTCTTCTCCTACAACATTAATAAAGTTTTTCGTTCTTCCTGTTATTCTTATTCTGTACGGAGCTATTGAGGTAAAAGTAACTGTATCTCCAATTTTGTATCTCCATAATCCGGCATTAGTCGTAATTACCATTGCATAATTTACGCCCAGTTTCACTTCACTAAGAGAAAGTGCTTTTTCTTCCTCGCCTAGTTCTGATACAGGTATAAATTCATAGTAAATACCGTAATCAAGCATCAGCAAAATATCATCATTCCCCAACTGATCCTGTATTCCAAAAAATCCCTCAGATGCATTATATGTATTAAAGTAATGCATAGAATCAGAGTTTATAATAGACTGAAATTGGTCCTTATAAGGATCGAAATTTACTCCCCCATGAAAGAACACTTCCATATTTGGCCATACTTCGCTAATATGACTGGCTCCCGATTTTTCCAGTATTCTTTTTAGTAATACCAATATCCATGATGGAACTCCTGAAAGGCTTGTTACATCGTGGTTCATGGTAGATTCAACCATTAGTTCAAGTTTGTTTTCCCATTCATCCATCAGGGCAATGCTCAAACTGGGGGTTCTCATTAATTCGGCCCAAATTGGCAGATTATTCATAAGTATAGCCGATAAATCGCCTTCGTAATAAGATGTATTGCTAACTTCCTGAATATTACCACTCCCCCCCATTACCAAACTTTTTCCTTCGAAAAGTTTTGAGTCGGGAACAAGATTAAAATAAATTGAAAGCATATCCTTTCCGCCTTTGTAATGGCAGTCTTCAAGCGAATCTTCACTTATTGGGATGAATTTACTTTTGGAATCGGTTGTGCCGGAGGATTTGGCAAAACCAATAATTTCTCCTGGCCATAAAATATCATCTTCACCATTTCTTAATCTTGAAATGTAAGGTAAAAAATCTTCATATGTGCTGATGGGTACGCGTCGTTTGAATTCGTCTGCTGTTTTTATACTTTTAAAATCGTATTCTTGTCCAAAGTAAGTCCCTTTGGCAGTATAGGTAAGTTTTTTCAATAACTCCTCCTGTACTTCATTCGGGTATTTCTTAAATAGTTCTATCTGATGTATTCTCTTCTTCATCAGCCAGTTAAGTACGGAACTAATTATTGTCATAAGCTATTAATCGTTTATTCTTCAAAATTATAAGAAAAAGCTATTATTTCTAACTTTGTTAATAATTAATAATCGAAGATATGATTTGCTTTCCAAATGCAAAAATTAATATTGGATTAAATGTGCTTAGAAAACGCAGCGATAATTTTCATGATATTGAAACTTGTTTGTTGGCTGTGCCGTTTTACGATGTTTTGGAAATAAAACAGGCTAACAAATTTAGTATTGATGTGTTTGGAGAAAAGTTTGAAGGTAGTATGGAGGACAACCTTGTATATAAGGTATGGAAGAAATTAAATGTCAACAATAATATTCCGCCTTTCGAAATAAAGTTACTGAAAAACATTCCTGTTGGGGCAGGTCTTGGAGGAGGGTCATCCGATGCAGCTTTTTTCCTGAAGGTAATTAACTCACAATATAAATTAGGATTGAATTTAATACAAATGGAAGTTTTTTTATCTGAAATAGGAAGCGACTGTCCTTTTTTTGTAAAAAATGAAATGGCAATAGCATCCTCAAAAGGTGATGTGTTAAAGCCATTCAATCCTGGATTAAACGATGTTTTTATAAGCATAGTAGTGCCAAAACAAAGGGTGAGCACGGCCAATGCATACAGTAAAGTTATAGTAAAACAGCCCGATACCCCTCTTGAGAAATTACTGAGTTTGCCCTTGGATAAATGGAAGGACTTTATAGATAATGCATTCGAAAGTTATGTAAGTGCACGATTGCCCATAGTTAGCAAAATAAAAAGTGAATTGTATAATGCCGGAGCGAGTTTTGTATCAATGTCTGGTTCAGGTTCGGCTATGTATTCATTTTCGAGCAAAGAGTTGAACTTAATTAGTCTGGAAAAGCAAAATATTGTGTGGAAAAGCAAGTTAAATTTTAAATAGTTTATAAGTGTTAATTTATTAATAAATAAAAGATTAAAGATTTTTTAAGATATAGATATTTCCCCTTATTTAAAATTATTCTTAATTTTGCGCTTTAAATATTTGTAAACATTAAAAATAAATAAATTATGGGAGTATTAGTTGGGGAAAAAGCCCCTTTATTTGAAGCTACTGCCGTTGTTAATGGTGGTGAATTTGTTGAAAAATTTTCTCTTGAACAGTACATCGGAAAGAAACATGTTGTTTTCTTTTTCTATCCTTTAGATTTCACTTTTGTTTGTCCTACTGAGCTTATTGCTTTCCAGGAAAAATTAGCTGAGTTCGAAAAGAGAAATGTAGCTGTTGTTGGCTGTTCCGTAGACTCACAATTTTCACATTGGGCCTGGTTAAATACTGAGAAAAAAGATGGTGGTATTAAAGGAGTTAAATATCCTTTAGTAGCTGATATCTCAAAAACTATTGCTGAGAACTATGATGTTTTAGGTGGTGAGTATGATTATAATGAAGATGGAGAAATGGAATTCCACGGAGAAGCAGTTGCTTACAGAGGTTTGTTTTTAATCGACAAGCAAGGAATAGTTCGTCATCAGGTTGTTAATGATGCACCATTAGGTCGTAGTGTTGATGAAGCATTACGTATGGTTGATGCTTTACAGTTTTTTGAAGAAAATGGTGAAGTTTGCCCAGCAAACTGGAAACCAGGTGATGACGCTATGGTAGCTGATGCTGCAGGCGTTGCAAAATACTTAAGCAGTCATTAATAAATTAGTACTTAAGATAGAGTATTAATTCATAATTGATAAAGAATTATAAAGGGGTGTTGTTTACAGCACCCCTTTTTATTTTATATGGTATACCATAGAAATACCCCCATAATTAGATATCCCGATTGTAAAATTAGAGTTCTTATTTACAATATAATAAACTGATTTGCCAATGGCAAAACCCAGTGCTGCTCCAATAAATACATCACTTGCCCAGTGTTTGTCATCGTATAATCTTTGCAAAGCTACACCACTTGCTAAGGAATACGACAATATGCTTACCCACATTTTTTCTTTATAAACAGATGAGAAAAAAGATGCTAAAGAAAATGCAGTTATAGTATGTCCCGATGGAAATGAAGTATATTCAAATCCTTTAAATGGTCCTTCCCACATTCTTGAGTTAGCCGGTATATCCTGATATGGCCTATGACGATGAGTTAAATGTTTTAAAATTTCAACGCTTATTCCACTAATAACAAAAGCCTGAGTAGCTCCCAAAGCAATCTGCCGTGATCTTTTATTTTTTGCCGCTAAGCCATAAACATAATATGATCCAATTAAAACAGCAGGGTACAAACCACTACCCCAGGGTTCAAATACATATTTGGAGGTGAAGTCGCCTGTTGTCGACTGATTATTTTGAAAGAAAGTACGTATCTCATCATCAAAAGCATAAATGACAATGCCGCCGGCAAGTACTGAACCTGCAGTTATCCATTGATTTTTATTCCACCTTGCAGGAGAAGTAACGACTCTTTTCGAAGCTTCTAAATAAGACTTAAAATATTGTTTGTCAGGTTTATATGAATAGTTCGGAAAACTATTGCTCTGGCAAAATATTGTGGACTGAACTAATATAACTAAGAGAATTACAAATGGAGTTTTTAATTGCATATTCTAATCAATATTATTCCAAACTTTTTGCTTTGTTCCAGTAAATATCCATTTCCTCTAAACTCATGTCTTCAATTTTATAACCGTCTTTTGCCGACTGACTTTCGATATACTGAAAACGTTTTATAAATTTTTTATTGGTTCTTTCAAGGGCATCTTCAGGATTTATATCGATATACCTTGCATAGTTTGTAATGGCGAAAAGTAAGTCTCCCAACTCGTCTTCCATCTTGGTTTTATCACCTCCATTATCAACTTCTACCTTAAGTTCATTAAGTTCTTCCATAACTTTATCCCAAACATCTTCTCTTTTTTTCCATTCAAATCCAACACCTTTTACTTTTTCCTGTATCCGGTACGCTTTAATTAATGGAGGCAGAGATTTTGGTACTCCAGAAAGAACGGATTTTTTTCCTTCTTTAAGTTTTAATTTTTCCCAGTTATTTAAAACATCTTCCGCATCAGTAACCTCTGCATCGCCATAAATATGTGGATGACGGAAAATAAGTTTTTCACTTATACTATCAATAACATCTTTAATATCAAAATCATTTGTTTCAGAGGCTATTTTGGCATAAAATACCAAATGCAACATTAAATCGCCAAGTTCACCTTTAATATCAGACATATTTTTATTCAGAATAGCATCTGAGAGTTCATAAACTTCTTCAATAGTTAAATGTCTGAGTGATTCGAGGGTTTGTTCTTTATCCCATGGGCAGCCATTTCTGAGGTCGTCCATTATATTAAGCAACCTTTCGAAAGCTTTAACTTTTTCCTGCATTATAAAAAATTAATGATTTACATCTTGAATAATTGAAATCAAATCAGGGCCTTTGTAAGGCTTTGCCAGATAATTATCCAGACCTGCCTCAAGAAATTTTTGCTCATCACCGGGCATGGCAAAAGCAGTAACAGCAATAATTTGTATTCTTTCCCAGTTATTTTCGCTTTCAATTTTTCTAATTTCTTTGGTACATTCAATGCCATCCATTATGGGCATTTGAATATCCATCAAAATAAGATCGTATTCATTATTTTTATATTTTTCTAAACCAATTTTGCCATTCTCTGCAACATCGGCAGTATATCCATTCATTTTCAATACTGCTAAAGCAAACTTTTGATTTAGCAGATTATCTTCAACTAGTAAAACGTGCTTTAATTTTATTTTTGATTTCATGACTGTAAATATATAACAACTATTCTTTAGTTGGTAAAGTAAAGTTAAAAATTGTTCCTTGATCTTTCATTCTATTAACCCAAATATCTCCACCATTTTTATTAATAAACTCTTTTGCCAGAATCAACCCCAGTCCTGTACCTTTTTCACTGTTAGTACCACTAGTTTTTATGTTAGAGTCTAATTTAAATAATTTATCAAATATTTCATCTTTTATTCCAACTCCTGTATCGATCACCGACACCATTACTTTCGATTCAAACTCCTCTGTTTCTACTATTACTTCTCCTTTTTTAGTAAATTTTATGGCATTGGACACTAAATTCCGTATCACAGTTTTTACCATATAGTCGTCGGCATAAACATATGTTTTATGTTTAACTTTTGATAATAGCCTAATGTTTTTTGCAATAGCCTGGGCTCTACTCAATAAAATAACTTCATTTATTACTTTGCTTAGATCAAATTCGTGAGGTAAAAAGTCTATTTTACCCATTTGTGATCGCGACCATTCCAAAATGTTTTCCAATAAATTAAAAGTAGAATGTGTTGCCAAATTAATATTCTCAATATAATCGAGAACATCTTCTTTATCTAGTTTTTCATACTGACTGACAAGCAGTTCCGTATATCCCATTATAGCGTTGAAAGGATTTTTTAAGTCGTGAGCAATTATGGAGAAAAACCTGTCTTTTGTGGCATTAGCCTCTTGCAGTTCTGCTTCACTTTTTTCTAACTGTTTGAAAAAAGTTTTCTCCTTTGTAATATCCCGGGTTATTGATGAAAAGTGAGTAATTTTTCCATCAGAATTAAAAATAGGAGCTACTTGAGCACTTTCCCAATACAGTTCACCATTTTTTTTGGAACTTTGAAATTCACCATACCATTTTTTCCCCGACATAATATGCTTCCAAAATTCCTCGGATTCGGATATTCTAAAATTATCAGGGTTTAATCTTCTGATATTCATGCCATTTGCTTCGGTAGTTTTATATCCGCTAAGTTCGCAAAAAGCCTGGTTATTGTAAACAATAGTTCCATTTATATCGAATATTACCACAGCAGCATTACTTTGTTCTATGGCTGCACTTAATGTGTTAATTGTTTCAAGATATTGTTTTTGTGATGTGATATCGGTACCAATTCCTAATAATGCCTCCTCACCATTGTAAATGGTTTTACTCACATTAATATGGAAGTACTTTATAATACCACTTTTATTTTTTGTTTCTATCTCATAACTATTGGGTACTTCTTTTCCTTCTAATCGTAGTTCTGATCTTTTTTTGGTCGTTGTTCTATCTCTTTTGCTAACTAAATCGAAGATGGACATCCCAATCAACTCTTCCATTCTGTAACCCGATGTGTTTATAAAGGTAGAATTGGCAAATAAAATTTTACCATTCTTTTGAATAAACATAATATTTGGGCTGCTTTCTACAACTATCTTATATTTCTGCTCATTTTCAAAAAGTTTTTTGTTAGCTTCAGAGAGTTTTTTGTTGGTTTTTCTTCTTAAATAATTTGCATAAGCAATTATAACAAAGGCTATAAGCAGTAAAATAATAACCAAAGTATAAATGTTTATTTGTAACATAAAATTGCACTATCTAATTCATCGCAAGATACAAATTTTGAGGAAATTAATTTACTTTTGTAAATAACAATAAATATTATTTCCCAGTATAAATGGCAAAAAAAGTCTTTCTATTTACAATAATTTTGATTTTGTTTATTCTTGATAATATCAAGGCGGAAAACTTTGTAAAGAGAAATAATATACAACTGGAAACCCGCTTGCATTATGGTTTTTTACTTAGCCATCATCTTGAATTAAACAGATTTAACTCTCATTTTCCCATGTATGAAATTTCTATTCAGAAATTAACTTACGGGCAAAAAAGATGGGAGCAAAAATACGATTATCCTTTGGTAGGATTTAGTTTGCTGTATTCCGATTTAGGTGGTTACAAAGAACTAGGAAATGTATATGCAGCTTTTCCATATTTAAATTTTCCGCTTTTTCGAAAACACGAGAGCACTTTTAATTTAAGATTAGGTTTGGGATTATCGTGGCTTGAAAACAAATTCGATAATATTACAAATTATAAAAATTTTGCAATAGGTTCGCACTTAAACCTGGCGGCAAGTATTCAGTTCGAGTACCGACGACAAATAAATAAACGTTTTACTCTTTCATGTGGCACAACACTTACTCACTTTTCCAATGGAACTACTAAAACCCCAAATTACGGCCTGAATATTTTTACTGCCAATATAGCTGTATCATATTCTCTGTATAATCCTAAAAGAAGTGGTGGACGCATGTTATTGCCTGAACTATATACCTATGAGTTTGATGGCAGACAGTATCTGGAAATGAACTTCGTTATTGTTGTTTCTAATAAAGATATGACACAAAGTGTGGGCAAGCGTTTTATGGTTTATGCTTCGCATATCGATATTATGAAAAGGGTTTCATATAAGAGTAAATTTGGTATAGGCATTGATTTAACGGCCGATTTATCCGATAAATATTTCCTTGATTCGGAGGGTGCGCAAGCAAATCCTGCTTCCTATTTAAAAACAGGAATAAGTGGTGGCTATGAGTTGGTTATATCGCGAATGTCGATTCTTACTAATATTGGCCTGTATGTGGGAGGTAAAGTTAGAAAATCTGGAGACTCTTATCAAAGGTTTACCTTGAAATATCATATCAATGAGAACTTTACAACTAACCTGGCTTTAAATACCCATGCAGGAACTGCTGACTTTATTGGTATAGGTTTGGGTTATAGATTCAGGTTTATTTATAAACGAAAAATTAAACATTCTTAATTATGTTATTTATGAATAAAGCAAGTAAATCAGTAATAATTATGCGTCATGCTAAATCTTCATGGGAAGATAGTTCCGCGGGGGATCATGAAAGAGGTTTAATGGATAAAGGTATTATGCGTACCAAAAAAGTGGCTGAATTTATGATAGTTAACAATATTAACCCCCAATTAATACTAAGCAGTACAGCAAAAAGGGCTGTTGAAACTGCGAAAATAATTGCAGATTCCATTTCATATGAAAGGGAAAAAATAGTGCTGTCAAAGAAATTATATCTTTCTTATACCGATGATGTATTTGATGAATTATTTGAAGTTGATAATAACATCAATAGTGTGATGGTTTTCGGACACAACCCCTGTTTTACCGATTTAGTGAATATGTTTTTGAAAAAACAAATAGACAACCTCCCAACTTCAGGCATGGCTGTTATTGAGTTCAAAACTGATAAATGGAAGGAAATACCAAATTCAAAATTTTCGGTAAAGCATTTGATTTTCCCTTCCAAGCTTGATTAAAGTTTTATAAACTTTTTAGTTTCAGAATTTTTCCCTGAACTTTGAATATTTAAATAATATAATCCTGATGAAAGTTTCTCAGTATCAATAGTTTTGGTTTTGTGTTGACTGCTGAGTTCAGTTTTGTAAACTATGTTTCCAAGGGTATTGTAAATAATAATTGAGGCAAGGTTTTTATCAGCCAAATTATAGGAAAAACTCAAGTTATTTTCAACGGGATTTGGATAAATATTTGAAATATATACCTGAGGTGAAATTTCCTTTATATCGGTAATAGATGATAAAACAGAAACATTAAAATCGTCGAAATAAAATCCATCGGCAACTACATATGAGTCGGAATAAATTAAAAACCTGATAGTAACTTTCGCACCGGTAAATTCACTAATATTTATTTCTTCATTTACCCAATCGGAAGTTCCATCATAATATGGTTCATCGTTGTCGAGATATTCATTACTGCCCATTTTAGTATAATTTCCCGAAAGGGCAGTGTAATTATTTTGTCCATCAGTTTTTATAAGCACCTGAACGTAATCGTAATTAGATTCAATTTCCCATTTAGCCCAGAATGAAAGGAGTGCTAAATTGGTTTCACTTAAATCAATGGTTGTATCAAGAGTTATAGTTGCATTTAAATTGTCTTGATAATCAGTATATTTAGAGTCGGTTACAGAATTGTTTGGAGAATGACTGTCTTCATCTGTTATATCCCATTTTGAAGTTGTCCAATTCTCTAGATTATCTCCGGCATCAATAAACACCGACACCATAGATCCATATATTTTAGTAACTGTGTCGGAAACAGTAAATAAACCATTATCAACAGTTAATAGGAATTGATACTCATCACCAGCTTCAATATCCGGGTTTAGAGAATATGATATGGAATCATTTTCAGTTTGCATTAAGTTCATATTTGTGAACACATCATCGTTTCCTACACTTTCAACTTTATCGTCGAGAGGAGTTAGGCTAACAGTAAATTCTTCCGCATCGGTAAGCCCAAGCCTTTTTATTGAGTAATATATTTGATTTTCAAGATCGTCGGTTGTCGATTGAGAAGACTCTGTAAGTTCGGCATATTTTCCTACCAATCGTGCGGCAGTAATATTCTGTAACATATTTTCCTGACATAAAGGAATTATACGACTTACAGAAGGCCAAAATCCATCGCTATTACCACCAACTTCAGGAACATATGCGTAAATTTTATCCTTAGTATTCTGCTCGCCATACATCCAGTCGTTAGAGTCGCCATTAACATCATAGATAGTAGTGTTAGCAGGCCCTGTTGTATAATTATTTTCAGCAGTCATCAAACTTGCAAAACTGCTAAAAAGTGCATTGTCTTCTGGTAAATCCGGTGTCCATCCCCATGAGTATAACAACATATTGGAATACGAATGGTAGTTTAAGGCCAATTTGAATTCATGCTCATTGCAAAAGTCGCGTACGTTTTTTGTTTCAGGTTCTGAAAATGCTGAAGGGCCTCTATAAGTTTCCTCAGTGGTATAAGGAGAGGAACCATTATCGTCATATCCCCATTTATAACCGTAATTTCTATTTATGTCAACACCATAAGATCCATCATCATTGAGTCTCCAGTTTTTACGCCACATTCCTCCACCGTTGGGATGAGTAAAATAGTTTTGCTCATATCCATCAGGATTAACAATAGGAATGAAATACATTTCTGTATTATCAACAAGTGTTTGTATATGAGAGTCGGAATCGTAATTTTCAAGAAGATGCCACATATAAAAAATCATTTGCTGTGCTCCAATGGGTTCACGTGCATGGTGTACTCCTGTATAAAGTAATTCCGGTTCATCCTCATCTGTATTAGGATTATCAGAAATTTTTAACCAGTATAAATATCTTCCTTCGTGAGTGAGGGTGTCAGGAGACACAGTGGCTCTGGTAGTAATAAGATTTGGATACATATCAGCCATATCATCTAACTCGCTCATTATTTCATCGAGTGTATAAAAACCACCCATACTTCCATATTCCCAGTTTTGTGGAACCGGCCATTCGTCATTAACATCTCTCTTAATCTGATAATTTCCTTCTGCCGACCTTTTAGAGTAGAAACTGCTCACATCAGGAATAAGAATTTCATAATTAATATCTGCTTTATCAAGATTAGAAATCTGATTTGTTGAAAGGTCAGTAATAAAGTAAACATCTTTTCTGAATTTCCCTTCGGTAATGTCAATACCTTGATTAGCGACTTCCTTTATATCGGAAGTTGTAAGGTCGATTTTTACTTTGGAATAATTGTTTTGTGCAAGAAGATTTGCTGATAATATAAAAACAGCAACTAAGGAAAGGACTAATTTATACATATATAATGGTTTTAAAATGCAAAGAATAATTTGATCAATATATCAATGACAATCAACGAATTAATTTAGTTGTCCGAAATTATTTATTTGATGTCATTCCACTCAAAAGTTTCAATCATATGATCGATGTCGCTGATTATAAAGTTAATAACAGGTTGCAGAGAGTCGTTATTTGGAATAGTATTAAAATAAAGGGCTGCTCTAACAAAGTTTGTACTGCTATCGGTAACAAAGAATTGATAAGGCGATGCTGCTCCACTTCCAACGATGCGATAAGAAAGTCCGAATACATTTCTATTTCTGTCAACTATTAAACTATCATAAATGCCGTCGGCTTTGGGAATTAATTTTGTAACCAGGGTGTGAGAATCTTCAAGATATTGCCCCAGATTATTGTCTATTTTTTTATAACTTAAATGCAAAGTTGCTTTGAACTGTGGCATCTGCAGGTTCATCCAGTATTTCTGATCTCCCAGATTTAAATTGGTGTCAATAATGGCATAAGCAGGATACTCGAAGTTATATGGATAAATTGTGTCTAAACTAAGATATGTTTTCTGAGGTAAATCTATCCTAAAATACCCCCTTGGTTTTGGAGTATAACTTTCACTACATGAGAAAAGTGCTATCATTATGGGAAGTAATAAAATGATTATCAGTTTATTTCTCATGTTGGTTTGTTTTTACGGTAACTTCAATTTCTTTTAATTTTCTTGTGTCGACATCAATAACTTTAAAGGTAAAATTTTGATACTCTATTATGCTTCCTTTTTTTGGAATATTTCCATTTATTTCCAGAAGCATTCCTCCCAAAGAATCGCTTTCACCTTTAATATGGTTAAATGTTTCATCATCAATATTCAGGACTTTGCAAAAATCATTAATTGGTGTTTTAGCGAGGAATCGGTATTTATTATCACCAAGGATTTTATATTCCAGTTCTTCGTCATCATCAAATTCATCAGAAATTTCTCCTACAATTTCTTCTATAATATCTTCAAGGGTAATAATTCCTGAAGTTCCACCATATTCATCAACAACAACGGCCATATGTATTTTCTTTGTTCTGAAGTCCTGCAATAAGTCGTTAATTCTTTTATTTTCAGGAACGTAAAATACAGGGCGCAATAGCTTTATCCAATCTTTTTTTTCTTCACTATCAAGGAAAGGCAGGAGATCTTTCACATAAAAAATTCCTAAAACTTTATCTATGGAATTTTCATAAACAGGTATTCTGGAGTAACCCGATTCAATGGCCATTTCCATCATCAATTTGAAGTCGGTTTCTGAATTAATGGCGAAAATATCCATACGAGATTTCATAATTTCACTAGCCTCTTTATCGCCAAATGATGCAATACCCTTAAGAATCATTTTTTCATCTTCCGGGGCACCTTCCTCTATAGTCATTTCAATGGCTTCAGAAAGTTCGCTCATTGTAATATTGTGCCCTTGATCTCCAATTTTCCTATCAATAAAAGAAGTTGAACTTACCAATAAATAGCTTAATGGTTTTAAAACTTTCTCCAGAACTATTAATGGTCCTGCCATTAACATGGAAATGGTTATAGGAAATCCATTTGCGATAATTTTTGGAATAATTTCACCAAATAACAATATTACAGAAGTAATCAGGACAACCTGAATAAGGAATATTGTTAATGGATTAGAATTGTCGTCGACTAAAAAAGAACTTAAAAATGTTGATATAATTACAATCGCAACATTAATAAAGTTATTGGTTATTAATATTGTTGCCAATAATTGTTTAGGATTAGAAATTAGCCTGAGAACTTTCGCGCTATTTTTGGTGTTCTTTTCTTTAAGAAATTCAAGGTGAGAGCGTTCCAAAGAAAAATATGCTGTTTCTGAACCGGAAATGAGGCCTGATATTAGCAACAATATAAGCAATACGATAACAGTAACAATTACCTCAAATTGATAACTACCAAACAGGTCGCTAAGTATAATTAATAAATTCCCCGGTAAAGGGTCAGAATCTATGCTTTCCAAAATCTATTTGTTAGTTCAACATTTTTTTGCAAAAATAGTATTAAATAGTATTAAAATGGTAAATCGTCCTCTTGATTATCAGATTGTTCAGATTGATTTCCAGCAGTACCCTGAGTGTTGGTCATATTATTTTCTGAATAATCACCTTTATTGGTATACGATCTGTCTTCTTTTCTCGACAATATGTTTATTTTTTCAGCAATAATTTCCGTTAAATATTTATCGACTTTAGTATCCTTGTCTTGATATTTTCTGGTTTTTATTTTGCCTTCAACAAAAATCATATCACCTTTTGCAATATTCTTTTCTGCTAAATATCTATAAGCAACAATGTTATGCCATTCGGTTTTGTCTTGCCACTCTCCTTCTCTGGTTCTATAACTTTCGGTAGTTGCCAGCGAGAAGCTGCTTTTTTTTGTTCCATCATCAAAAGTAAAGGTATCGGGATCTTTACCCAAGTGCCCAATTAACATCACTTTATTTAATCCTGCCATATTATTTCTTCTTTTTTATATTATATAATTACTTTATCAAAAGTAAATATTTTTTAAGAAGAAAGTTAATTTACTATTGGTATTTTATGAGTGTAGGGGCTGATATTAACATTTATTAAACAGAATTAACTATAAAAGAATGATTTAGAACGAAAAAAAAATGAAATAAATGATTATTTGTCCAAAATTGTTTTATTTTTGCAACCCAAAATAAAATTATAATTATTAATTAAATAAAAAATATTGTCATGACCAAAGCAGAAATTGTAGCAGACATTGCAACAAAAACAGGAATTGAAAAAGTAGCTGTTCAGGCAGTTGTAGAATCATTAATGGAAACAATTAAAGAAACTATGGTAAACGGAGAAAATGTTTACTTAAGAGGGTTTGGTAGTTTTATCATTAAAGAAAGAGCAGAAAAAACAGGACGTAATATCTCAAAAAATACTACTATTATCATTCCTGCACATAATATTCCTGCATTCAAACCTGCAAAATCATTTGTAAACCAAGTTAAAAACGCATAGTTTTAACACAAAATATAATTTACAATGCCAAACGGAAAGAAGAGAAAAAGACATAAAATGTCTACACACAAGCGAAAAAAACGTTTGCGTAAAAACAGGCATAAGAAGAAATAAATTTCTTTAAGTGCAATGGTGCGGAGGTTGTTATTTTTCCTGATAAGGATAAATGAACAACCTCTGTATATTTATATCCCCTTATAGACTTATCTTCGATTTAAGTTTGCATACTGTTATTGCTTCTGATAAAAGTATTGACAGTAAGTGCATTATATTTATTAATTTTAATTGATGTGAATAAAGAATTAATTATTG
>PKTA01000008.1 GCA_002869365.1 Marinilabiliales bacterium
ACGAAGAAATTGTACTGCCAGGTATTTGCTTCGGTAAGCATAAAATTGACTTCGGTGGGGTCGAAAGGCTGCATAAAACGTCCATTGCTTTTGCCTCTGAAAAATCCTGTGCTTTTATCATAAATATTTTTATAATACTGCGCCCTTTTAATAAAATCGGAATAAACTTCTTCATCACCAGTAAGTTTCGCCATTTCAACTATACACCAGTCGTCGTAGGCATACTCCAAAGTTTTGGAAACCGATTCACCTTCTTTATTGGCAGGAATATATCCTTTGGAAGTATAAAAATCCAATCCAAATAATCCTGAATTGGCAGATGCTACCATTGCCTCCAGAGCAATTTTCTCATCGAACCCTCTTATTCCTTTAGCGTAAGCATCCGCAATTACCGGAACCGCATTATAACCTATCATGCAATTAGTTTCGCAGGCTGCCAATTCCCAAACAGGTAGCAAGCCATCGTGAGAATACATTTCCAGCATTGAGTTTATAAGCTCGTTGGTTTTATCCTGCTGTACAATTGTAAATAAAGGATGTAAAGCACGGAATGTATCCCATAAGGAAAATACAGTATGCATATCCAAAGCAGGATTTTTGTGTATACCATTGTCGTGGCCTCTGTACCTTCCATCCACATCCGAACTCATATTTGGTGCAACAAATGAATGGTAAAGTGCAGAATAGAAAATTTCTTTATCATTATCACTGCCGAAAACTTCAATTTTCCCCAATTGATTTTCCCATACCTCTTTTGCTAACTTGCGAGTATTTTTAAAATCCCAGTCGGGAATTTCAGTTTCAAGATTATTCTTTGCTCCTTCAATATCAACAGCAGAAAGTCCAATTTTCATATAAACTATTTCCTTGGCAGAAGTATTAAAGTTAAACCAGGCTTTCAAACTATCACCCTCTGCAACAGTCAGCTTATCAGTTCTTTTTCCATCATTTTCAATTCCCCATGAATTAAAAGTTTTGGAAAATTCTGCATAGAAATACAAATGCTGATTATTGGCCCAGCCGCTGGTATGGCGGTAACCGGAAATGGTACTATCGTTAATAATTTCAATTTTAGCATAATTAATACGTTCGCTGGTAACACTTTCCACCAGATCTAAAAGTATGTGGGATTCACTGGATTTTGGGAACATATATTTATGGATTCCACTATGGTTGGAAACTGTAAAAGAGGCATAAATATCCGAGTCGATAAGGTAAGTGGCATAGTAACCTGGCTCGGCAACTTCCCTTTCGTGTATAAATCTCGAACCATATCCCTGCTTATAATTTTCTCCATAAACGACATTTGTTTTCAGTTCACCAACAGATGGAAAAATTCGAATATCACCATAATCGCCTACACCGGTTCCGCTGAGATGTGTATGGCTAAACCCATAAACAATGCTATCGGAATAGTGGTAACCTGAACAACCATCCCAACTATCTTTACGGGTATCAGGACTAAGTTGAACCATCCCAAAGGGCATAGTGGCGCCGGGAAATGTATGTCCGTGGCCGCCTGTTCCGATAAAGGTATTTACATTATAAAAGGGTGTGTCGGGCTTTTTATTGTTACAGGAATTAAATAAAAAACCCAGACTAATAATTGCAAAAATTAAAATAAATGTTCCTTTTTTCATATGTGTTTATTGAATGATTATTTTTCGGTTTCAACCACAAAGGGGTGATCACAATAATTATAATCAAGTTCTTTATAAATTTTGAAATGTTCCTTTATTCGGTTTTGAAATGAGTTCCAGTCCTTATGTATTGGATAAGTCCAGCATACTTCTGAAAGGGCTGCCATACGAGGCAGAACCATATATTCTACATGTTCGGGAGTTTTCATATATTCTGTCCACACATTAGCTTGTGTACCTAATATATATCTACCCTCTTGCCTTGTTAAAGTATCCGGAATGGGATTATATGAATACACTTTTTCGAGGTTTGTATAACCTCCAATTGCCAAAGGCTCATTTTTAGGATCTGCCTGATAATGATCGAAATAGCAATGCGATCCTGGGGTCATAATGGCATAGTGATTTTGCTTTGCAGCAGCAATTCCACCATCGGTACCACGCCACGACATAATTGTTGCATTCGGGGCTAATCCACCTTCCAGTATTTCATCCCAACCAATAATCTGACGACCGTTGTCATTTAAAAACTTCTCTATTCTCTGGATGAAATAACTTTGTAATTCGTGCTCATCTTTTAGGCCTTCCCTTTTGATTGTAGCCTGACAAACATCACATTCTTTCCATCTGTCTTTAGGAGCTTCATCACCACCGATATGGATGTATTCCGAAGGAAATAATTCCATCACTTCAGTCAATACATCTTCTAAAAATTTAAAATTTTCTTCCTTAGTACAATAAATATCTTTAAAAACTCCCCAACGTTGTGCAACCTCAAAACTATCCGGCTTACAAGCCAGTTCAGGATATGCGGCAAGAGCAGCCAGAGAGTGTCCGGGCATTTCAATTTCCGGAATAATATTTATTTTTCTCTCGGCAGCATATTCTACAATTTCTTTTATCTCATTCTGGGTATAATATCCACCATAAGGTTTCCCATCGTAAACATAGGGAGTTTTTCCTCCATGGCCCACAAGTGTTTGTTTTCTAAACGCACCTATCTCAGTTAGTTTAGGATATTTTTTAATCTCGATGCGCCAACCCTGATCTTCTGTTAAATGCCAGTGAAAATTATTGAATTTATATAATGCCAAAAGATCGATATACTTTTTTATGAATTCAACGGGAAACATATGCCGCCCCACATCCAAATGCATTCCTCTATACTTAAACATGGCGTCATCAGTAATTTCAAGCTCAGGAAGTACAATTATCCCGCTTTCTGTTTTGTTAGTCAGCATAAGCTGATAAAGCGATTGCAAACCATAAAACAATCCTTTGTCGGTGGCAGCAAAAATTTTAATTCCCTTTTCATCAATTATCAACTTATAGCCTTCTTCTCCATACATGGAGATATCACCCAAATAAAAAATATTTAAAGTGTTTTCAGTATAATCATTGTCGGATTTTACAAAATCCAGATCAAAATTTGTTTTCACCAATTTGGTAAAATAATCGGCAAGATCAATAATCGACTGATCGTCACGATAATTAATAGTCAATTTACCGCTAAGTGCAAAACTCCCACTTCCAATTTCAAGTTGTTGTGGCTGAGGGATTATATCCACAACTTTCTTATCACCTGAATTGCATGATGTTAAGATAATACTTAACAGCATAACTGCTATAGAAAAGCATCTCATAAAATAAATATTTACTTCATAATTATTAGTAATAGCAAATGTAAATAATTTAAAAGCACTATCTTTAGAGTGTTAATATTAATGCTTTTTTTCTTCGTAAGTAAATTTTAAAAACCATTATAATGAGAATTTTACTCAGTGGAGCAAATGGATATATTGGGAGTAACCTTCTTCCTATATTATTAAAAAAAGGACATGAAGTAATTTGCTGCGTAAGAGACAAATCCAACTTAGAAATAAACACCCCCAAGTCGAATGTTGAGATTTATGAAGTTGATTTTCTCGATAAAACCAGCCTTAGCAAACTGCCCAAAGATATTGACATAGCGTTTTATCTCATACACTCTATGTCGGGAAATTCTAATTTCGAAAACAACGAAAATAAATGTGCTTTAAATTTCAGGGAGTATTTAAATCAAACAAAACTAAGGCAGTTGATATATTTAGGGAGTATATTAAATGCAAAATCACTTTCTAAACATATGAAATCAAGGAAAAAAGTTGAGGAAGAGTTAATGAAAGGGGATTATAATTTTACCGCTTTAAGGGCTGGAATTATTATTGGAAAAGGCAGCGCTTCATTCGAAATTATCAAAAACCTTGTTGAGAAACTGCCCGTAATTTTTGCACCTTCTTATCTCTCAACAAAATGCCAGCCAATAGGATTGGATGATGCTTTGGAACTATTACTAAAAAGCATTGATAATGATAAAATGTTTAATAGAGATTTCGATATAGGTGGACAGGAAATTGTTACATACAAAGATCTTTTACTCATTTATGCG
>PKTA01000084.1 GCA_002869365.1 Marinilabiliales bacterium
AAACCCTGCCGGAGGCTGGGATCCACAAGAGTTAAGATCGATACAGGATTTTTATGTTAAATTCGCTCTTACATCAGCAAAAGGTATTTCTGAAGTTGCTTCCATAGGGGGTTTTGTTAAAGAATATCAGGTAGATATCAACCCATCTGCAATGAAAGCCCATAATGTGAATATAGCACAGATTATGGACGCGGTAAAGAATAGCAACCTTGACAATGTTGCCAGAACTTTAGAATATAATAAGGTAGAATATTTAATAAGGGTACTGGGATACATTAAGAGCATTGAAGATTTGGAAGAAAGTGTTGTTGCTGTTAATAATAATGTACCCATAAGGCTGAAGGATGTAGCAAAGATACATTATGGCCCTGCCACAAGAAGAGGAGGTCTCGACAAAGGAGGCTCAGAAGCAGTAGGTGGCGTAGTTGTGGCCAGATATGGAGCAAACCCACTGGAAGCAATTAATAATGTAAAGGCTAAAATTGCTGAAATTTCACCCGGACTTCCAAGCAAAACCCTCGATGATGGAACAATTTCAAAACTCACAATAGTGCCATTTTATGATCGTACAGGTTTAATAAAAGAAACTCTGGGAACTCTTGAAGAAGCATTATCATTGGAAGTACTTATTAGTATTATAGTAGTTATAGTGCTGGTTATGAACCTTAGAGCGTCATTTTTAATATCTAGTCTTCTGCCCTTAGGTGTGCTCATGACATTTATAATAATGAAACGCTTTGGGGTTGACGCAAATATTGTTGCCCTTTCGGGAATTGCCATTGCCATTGGTGTAATGGTTGATGTGGGTGTAGTATTTACCGAAAATGTTATACGGCATCTGGAAATGAAGGAAAATATTGGTGTGAAAGGAAAGCAATTACTAATGGTAATTTACAATGCTACTGTAGAAGTAGCAGGCGCTGTTATTACAGCATTAACAACCACAGTTGTAAGTTTTTTACCTGTTTTTGCAATGGAAGCAGCAGAAGGAAAACTATTTCACCCTCTGGCATTTACAAAAACATTTGCCATGCTTTCGGCATTATTTATTGGTTTAATAATAATTCCAACACTGGCTAACATTATCTTCTCAATTAGGTTCGATAAAAGAAAAGTGAGGTGGATTTTCAACATTTTACTAGCAGCAATCGGAGTTGCATTAATACTAATAAGTGGAAATTGGTTGGCTTTGATTTTAATTGCCATCGGAATAAATAATTTACTGGAAAGCAGATGGCATCAAAACCAAAAAAAGTATGTTAATGTTATAAATATTGTATTAACTCTTTCAGTTGTAATATACTATTTGGCAATAATATGGATGCCTCTGGGTGCTCAAAACAGTTTGTTTACAAATTTCTTATTCGTTATAACAATAATAGGTGTCATACTTGGGGTTCTAATGACAATTGTACATTTCTATCCTCAAATATTGAAATGGTGTTTAGGCCATAAATGGCAGTTTTTGAGTATTCCAATAATAGTTGTATTACTGGGAATCATTATTTGGCAAGGTTTTAATAATGTATTTTCATTTATGCCTCAGGCTGTTAAAAATACAAGTTTCTTTTTAGCACTTGATGAAAAATTTCCTGGAATTGGAAAAGAGTTCATGCCTTCTCTCGATGAAGGTTCTTTTCTCTTAATGCCAACAACTATGCCTCATTCGGGTGTTGAAGAAAACACAGAAGTTATTGCATTACTCGACAAAAAACTAAACTCCATTCCTGAAGTTGAAAATGTTGTGGGTAAATGGGGAAGAGTAAATTCGGCCCTCGACCCCGCTCCTACTTCTATGTTCGAAAATATTATTAACTATAAATCTGAATATATGCTCGATGAAGATGGTCATCGTCAAAGGTTTAAAGTTAACGACAATGATGCTTACCTACTTATAGATGGAAGTACTTATAATCCTCAGGAAGATGCTTTCAGGATTATTCAAAAAGATGAATTGATATATGATGATAAAGGGGAGTATTTCCGCCAATGGCGGGATAAAATAAAAACTCCTGATGATATCTGGAATGAAATTATCAGTGCAGCCAAAATTCCAGGCCTTACATCGGCACCAAAACTACAACCAATACAAACTCGTTTGGTAATGCTTCAAACAGGTATGAGAGCACCTATGGGAATAAAGGTGTTTGGTCCTGATTTGGAAACAATTGAAAAGGTTGGGTTTGAACTTGAAGACTACTTAAAACAGGTAGAAGGGGTACAACCCTCTTCAGTTTTTGCCGATAGGGTTGTAGGAAAACCATATCTCGAAATTGAAATCGACCGTAAGGCAATTGCACGCTATGGAATAACCATCAAATCATTACAATCAGTATTAAGTGGTGCCATTGGTGGGATGAAACTCACCAAAACCGTTGAAGGCAGAGAGAGTTATGACGTTAGAGTTAGATATGCCAGAGAGTTTCGTGATGACCCGGAACAAATAAAAAGAATTCTTGTTCCTGCAAGTAATGGAGCACAAATTCCTCTTGGAGAACTGGTTAATTTAAATTATGTAAGAGGACCGCAACTTATAAAAAGTGAAAATACCTTTTTGGTTGCTTATGTTATTTTCGATAAAAAGCCTTCCTATGCTGAAGTAGATGTAGTTGAAAATGCTCAAAAATTCCTAAACGAAAAAATTAGCAGCGGTGAATTTAAACTGCCGGGTGGTAGTAGTTATGTATTTACCGGGAATTATGAAAACCAAATAAGGGCTACCAACCGACTAATGATTGTAGTGCCAATATCGTTACTGTTGATTTTCCTCATTCTGTATTTCCAATTCCGATCCGTTACAGTTTCTTTGATGTCGTTCTCAGGAATATTAGTAGCCTTTTCAGGAGGATTTATTATGATATGGCTTTATGGTCAGCCATGGTTTATGAACTTTTCTGTTGCAGGAATAGAAATGCAGAATCTTTTCCAGATGGGGACCATAAATCTGAGTGTTGCTGTTTGGGTTGGATTTATCGCGCTCTTTGGAATTGCCACCGATGATGGTGTAATTATCGGAACTTATTTAAAGCAGGTTTTCGATAAAAATCAACCTGAAACCATTGAAGGAGTAAGAAAATCGGTACTGGAAGCAGGATCAAAACGGGTAAGACCCGCAATGATGACTGCTGCCACAACAATAATTGCTCTTATTCCCGTGCTAAGTTCGAGCGGTAAAGGATCTGATATAATGGTTCCAATGGCAATACCTTCATTCGGAGGCATGACAATACAAGTAATGACAATGTTTGTGGTACCTGTACTCTATTCAATGTGGCAAGAAGGAAAAGTTAAGAGATTAATAAAGAAAAAGCAGAAATCATGAAGAAGATGAAATATATAATACTTAGTATGATGTTGCTGATATCTTCTTTGGCAACAGCACAACAGGAACTTGAACTTTATTTGCAAATTGCGGCAAAAAACAATCATGAGTTGAAAGCCAAATTCAATGCTTATCTGGCTGAACTTGAGAAAGGTCCCCAGGCAAAATCTCTTCCCGATCCTCAAATTGCATTTGCATATTTTATTAGTCCCGTTGAAACCAGAGTAGGACCTCAGCAATTTAAAATTTCTGCCTCTCAAATGTTTCCATGGTTTGGAACCCTGAAAAGTTCTGAAAATATATATAGAGAATCTGCTAAAGCAAAATATCAAGTTTTTGAAGAAACCAAATCAAAATTATTCCATGAAGTAAAAGTTTATTACTACGACATTTATTTCAACAAGAAAGCCATTTCCAAGAAAAAGGAAAACCTGGATATTTTAAAATCATTCAGAAAACTTTCTAATATTAAAATTGAATCGGGTTTAACATCGGCTGTTGATGCATATAGAATAGAAATGGAAATTAATGAACTCGAAAATTCCATATCCCTCCTGCAAGATCAGAAAATTGTTCTCATAAGGTCCTTCAACAATCTGATTAGTGTGGAAAACGATTCTGAAGTTATTATTCCGGAAGAATTATGGGATGAGGATATTCTTCTCAGCAAAACTGAAATTTTAGATTCAATACTAATTCATAATCACCAACTTATGAATATTGAATTTCAAAAAAAATCGTTGTCTTTTAAAAAGGAATTTGCATCAAAACAAGGAAATCCATCTATAAAAGTAGGGTTAGACTATACTTTTATTGGTAAGGGTAATAATAACTTATCGGGTAAAGATGCATTTGTTTTTCCTTCAATAGGATTAACTCTGCCTTTATACCGTAAGAAGTATGATGCTATGATTAATGAAGCAGTGCTGATGGAAACTGCCAAAAATGAAGAGAGGCTGAATAAAGAGAACATACTTGAATCAGTTTTTGAAAATGCTTGGAAGGATTATTCTGATGCCAAACGCAGAATTTCCCTTTATGGGGAACAATGGGAATTGGCAAATGCATCGATGAACATTTTGGAAACAGAATATTCTACAGCCAGCACCAATTTGGAGGAAGTGTTGCGCATGGATCGCAAGTTATTAAAATATCAACTTGAACTGGAAAAGGCAAAAGTTGATAAGCAAGCGGCAATTTCGCTAATAACTTATTTAATGGGTAAATAATTTAAGAAGATAAAAAGATGAAAAATCTAATAAATAATATTAAGAAAAATTATCCGTCAATGATTATCATATTGTTGATTGGCTTTGCATTGGGATGGTTGTTCTTTCACAATTCAAAGAGTGAAAATAATGCTAATCCACAAACAAAGGAGGAAGTTCACAATCATTCTGCAGAAGAAACAGAAGTATGGACTTGTTCAATGCATCCTCAAATAAGGAGTGACAAACCGGGTAAATGTCCCATTTGCTCCATGGACTTAATCCCACTTCAAAAAACATCAGATAGCGATGCAGAGGAAACAGATACTGAGGCTCTTGTGTTATCAGAATCGGCTGCAAAACTTGCTCAGGTGGAAACAATTACAGTAAAAAAAGGACAACCTACTAAAGAAGTTTTCTTACAAGGTAAGGTGTTTGCCGATGAAAGAAATATAGCGGAGTTAACGGCACGATATGGAGGCAGGATAGAAAAACTCTTTGTAAATTTTACCGGACAAAATGTTAGAAAGGGACAACGTCTTGCTACTATTTATTCACCGGGTTTAATTTCTGCACAAAAGGAACTCTTGGAAGCAATTTCCTTTAAAGAAAGCAGACCAAACCTTTATAAAGCATCAAGATCGAAGTTAAAACTATGGAACCTTACTGACAATCAAATTGATAATATAGAAGATTCTGGAGAACCAATACTATATTTCGATGTCCTCTCCCCCATTAGTGGAACAGTAATGGACCGCCATGTTGCCATGGGAGATTATGTTAAGGAAGGAACACCTCTTTTTAAACTTATCGATCTTTCAAAGGTATGGGTAATGTTTGATGCTTATGAATCGGATTTACCATGGATAAAATTGAATGATAAGGTAAGTTTCAGATTGCAGTCAATACCGGATAAAAAATATGAAGCCAAAGTTACTTATATCGATCCATTTATCGATCCTCAAACGCGAGCTGCCAAAGTCAGAGTTGAAGTAAATAACAATGATAAATTACTAAAACCTGAAATGTTTGTAAATGGATATCTCGTATCCGAAATTGCAAACAATACTGATGAAATATTAATACCTAAATCTTCCGTTTTATGGACAGGCAGGCGTGCCATTGTATATGTAAAACTACCGGATTCTGAAAATTCATTCAAATACCGGGAAGTTACTTTAGGACCTGAGGCAGGAAATTTTTATGTTATCTCCGATGGATTGAAAGAAGGCGAGGAAATAGTTGTTAATGGAGTATTTAAAATTGACGCTGCATCTCAGTTGCAGGGACTTAAAAGCATGATGAATCCTGAAGGAGGTGCAGGATCAACACCTCACGATATGTCGAAAATGGACATGAATAATACTGAACAATCAAAGACATCAGAATTAAATAAAACAAAGGATTATAAGGTAAATCCGGATAAAATTAGCGATAAATTTAAGTCGCAATTAACCGAGGTTTACAATGCCTATATTGCGATGAAAGATGCCTTTGTAAAGTCTGACGTTAAACTAAGTACAGAAAAGGCGCAAAGTTTAAAACTGGCTATAAATAATACTGATATGAGTTTGCTAAAGGGTGATGCTCATTTGCTATGGATGGAAAAAATGAACGAAATGAAAAGCCTGATAAACAATATTTTATCACAAAAGAATCTTGAGAAACAAAGGTTCGAATTTTCGAAATTAAGTCTGGTTTTTTATGATACTGTAAAAAAGTTCGGACTAGTTAATAAAACAGTTTATTATCAATTCTGCCCTATGGCAAATGAAAATGGTGGTGCTTACTGGCTTAGCGATTACAAAGAAATTTTAAACCCGTATTTTGGAGATATGATGCTGAATTGCGGAGAAGTAAGAGAAACAATTAAATAAATAATAATTTTAACAATAAATACTTTTAAAAATGAAAAAAACATCAATTATTTTATCAATGCTAATGTTTATGGCATTTGCCACTTTAGCAATGGGATCAAACCCCGGAAATAAAACGGAAAAAACTAAGGTTTACGGTAATTGCGGTATGTGTAAAAACCGAATTGAAAAGGCTGTAAACGAATTGAATGGTGTAGAAAAGGCAAATTGGGATAAAGAAACAAAAATGCTTGAAGTTACTTACGATACTGATAAAACAGACATTAAAAAAATTCAGAAAGCAATAAGTGATGTAGGACACGACACTGAACTTTATTCAGCAAAAGATGAAGTTTATAATAATCTTCACAGCTGTTGCAAGTATGATCGCAAACCGGCTGATAAGTAAACCGTTAAAAGTTATATAAGAGAATTTAAAACTCGCATTTATTCAATAACAAATATTGAAATAAGCGAGTTTTAAATACTTGTGCAATTGTATTTTTAATAATTTTACATCAAAGAATGTAATAATATGATTAGGTTATATAAAACTTATCAATTCATTAAAATCAATGTATCATATAAAATCTTATAAAATGAAAAATCTAATAATCACAACAGCAACTGCAATTACATTTGTTTTTATTATGGGGTGTTCTGTAAATAGTAAAGTAACTAGTACAGAAACTGTACAAAACCTCAATGAAAATTTTAAAGTTCCTCAGGATGTGAAAAATGTACTCGATAATTCATGTCTTCAGTGCCATGGTGCGGATGGTAAATTTAAAGCTAAATTAAAATTTAACTTTGAGAATATGGCTGAGATGGATAATACTAAACTCATTTCCAAATTGTCAAAAATTGATGATGTAGTTAGTGAAGGCAGTATGCCTCCAAAGAAATATGTCAAAAAAAATCCTTCTCATGCATTAACAAAGGCCGACAAGAAAATAATAACAGATTGGGCTTCATCTCTAGCCGAAGAAATCATAAAAAGATAAATTTAAGTAAGCAAAAGGTTTCTATTTAAACACATTTACCGAATACTGTTTGTAATATTTATATTTATAGGTAGCGATTTTCAAGTAAAGGCCCAACAAAGTTTATTGGAAACCACCATTGAAAGTGCGAAGCAGTTTCGCGACAAAGGAGATTTTGGTTCGGCAGCCAGAATTTTAAGCGACTTTGATGAAAAATACCCTGATAATGTCTGGATTTTAAGGCTTTATGCGTTATTATTTATCAACAACTAATTGATTATTATCAAATCAAATATTGCTTATATAATACTGATTATAGGCTACTTACAAGATAGTGGTTTGAAATTATTAACCAATTTTTAAATTCTTATCAATCATATTTAGGTACTCATTTACCTGAATATAGATTTTATAGAATATTTTGTTAATTTTGTCTTAATAATTAAACCAACAACAAAAGAATGTCCAAATTAGCACATAATCTTTATATAGGATTAATGACTTCTATCGTATTTATCGTGACTATATACATCATATATTTAGGATATGATTATTATAATACGGGAATTGAAGAAAGGTTCTATTCAGAGGGTCACGATGTTCTTAAACCCAGCGGTTCATTTGGACATGGATATGGAATTATTGGAAGCCTTTTTATGATTATAGGTGTTAGCTCGTATATGATGCGCAAAAGAGTACGTGCCATGCAAAAATGGGGGTTACTAAAACATTGGTTAGAATTTCATATTTTTTTGTGCACTCTGGGGCCCATATTAGTGCTCTTCCATACATCTTTTAAATTTGGAGGAATAGTTTCCATAAGTTTCTGGAGTATGGTAGCAGTTTTTGCCAGTGGTGTAATTGGTAGATTTATCTATATTCAAATTCCACGATCCATAGAAGGTAGGGAGTTAAGTTTAAACGAAGTCAAAGGGATGAAAACTGACATCAACAGTCTTCTTAAAAACAATTATAATATTGAAGATGACAGACTTAATATAATTGTATACACTGTTGAATCGCGTTCGAATATCAAAGCAAATAATGTATTTTCTCTTTTTTTAAAAAAATATTTCAACGACTTAGGCAATATTCGTAAACTAAAACAAGTTATTAAAGAGAGTAAAATTAGCCAAGCAGAAAGTAAAAACATTTTACAATTAGTTAAGAACGAGGTTTCTTTAAACAGAAGAATCGACCGACTGAATACAATGCAGAATCTGTTTAAATACTGGCATGTAGCTCACTTACCATTCGCAATAATAATGTTAGTAATTATGATAATTCATGTTGGGGTTACCCTAACATTTGGATATAGATGGATATTTTAATATGGAGTTACTTATAGAGCAAATATTAACTTATGGAATTGTTTTTATCCTCGTGTTAATTACAATTATCATTTATCTGCGTAAGCAGAAGAAAGCCTCGAATTTAGTTGAGCAGAAAATTGCTCAGGCTAAAATTGATGGTTTACACGAGCCGATTTCTCTTCACCCTGTAGTAGATGTGAATGGGTGTATACAAACAGGAGCTTGCATTATGGCATGTCCGGAAAAAGATATTCTCGGTATTGTAAATGGCAAAGCCACCACTATTAATGCATCACAATGTATTGGTCACGGAGCATGTTTCCATGCCTGCCCTACCGAAGCAATATCTCTATGCATTGGAACAGAAAAACGTGGCGTTGAACTTCCTCATGTAAATGAAAACTTTGAATCGAATGTTTCGGGTATTTCAATTGCCGGAGAACTTGGTGGAATGGGGCTTATTAGAAATGCAGTAGAACAAGGAAAACAGGCTATTGAGCATGTAGCAAAACATATTCCTAAAAATCATAATGCCGATTACGATTTATTAATAATTGGAGCAGGACCGGCAGGGATATCAGCTACTTTGACTGCAAAAAAACATAATCTTAAGGCTGTATGCCTCGAACAGGATTCTTTGGGAGGAACAGTATTTACTTTCCCACGGTCTAAAATTGTAATGACCTCACCTATGGATTTACCTCTTTATGGAAAGGTCAGGCTAAATGAAACCAGTAAAGGTGAGTTATTAAAAATATGGAAAGACGCTATACAAAAAAATGATATTGAAGTAGTTGAAAAAACTAAAGTGGAAAGTATTACTCCTGTAAATAATCACTTTAAAGTGGGCACTAAAAACGGAAAAGAATATAGTACTCAACATGTTTTACTGGCTATTGGCCGAAGAGGTACTCCTCGCAAATTAAATGTTAAAGGAGAAGAATCAGAAAAAGTAGCCTATAAACTCCTCGAACCGGAAGATATAAGTAGTAAAAAGATTATGGTTATTGGTGGTGGAGATTCTGCAATAGAATCAGCAATGCTTTTAATGGATAATAATGAAGTTAGCCTTTCATATCGTAAAGATAGTTTCCAAAGATTAAAACCAAAAAATCGTGAAAAAATATTAAAGGCTGTTGAAGACGAAAGAATTAAGGTATTTTACAATACTAATCCTGTTGAGATTAATGAAGGAAATGTGGTATTAAAGTCTACTGTTGATGAAAGTACTCAGAGCATTGACAACGATATGGTTTACATTTTTGCAGGTGGAGAATTACCTTCAGAATTTTTGAAAAAAATAGGTTTGAAAATAACCAAAAAATACGGAGAAGCAGTTTTAAAACACAAATAATGAACTGGAAATCATTGAATTATTTATTAAAGGTAAGTGCAAATAAAGCATTAAGTGTAATTATTTTGCTATCCCTACCCTTCTTATCGTTGGCACAACTTTCTCCCGGAGACTTAGCTCAGCCTCACTCTCACCTCGAAGGATTATCGAACTGCACCGAATGCCATGATCTTGGAAAAAAGGTATCAAGTGATAAATGCTTAAAATGCCATACTTCATTAAATGATAGAATAAAAGCAAATAAAGGTTTTCATGTTTCTTCTGAAGTTAAAGGAAAAGAATGTATTAAATGCCATAGCGATCATCATGGTAAGAAGTTTGAGATCATTCGTTTTGATAAGGAAAATTTCGATCATAATCTAACAGGTTATATTCTGGAAGGAGCTCATAAAAATAAAAAATGTGCTGACTGCCATAAAAAAGACTTTATAACTAATGATGATATTAAAAAGAAAGATTATACTTTTCTTGGCCTCAATGACAAATGCCTGACATGTCATGAAGATGAGCATCAGAATACACTTTCTTCAGACTGTATAACTTGCCATACTTTTGAGAAATTTAAACCAGCCAGTAAATTCGATCATAATAAATCCAAATTCATATTAAAAGGAAAGCATAAAGAGGTAGATTGTTCCAAATGCCATACTAAAATACAAAAGGCAGGAAAAGAATTCACACAGTTTAAAGGCATAAAATTTCAAAATTGTACTTCCTGCCACAAGGATGTTCATAACAATAAATTTGGTAATGATTGTGCAAAATGCCATAATGAGAATTCATTCCACCAAATAGCAGGCCTAAGCGGATTTAATCACTCCAAAACAAACTTCCCCTTAACAGGGAAACATATTAATCTGGATTGTAAAAAATGTCATACAAATAAACTTACCGACCCAATAAAGCACAATCAATGCCTTGATTGTCATAAAGATTATCATGAAGGTCAATTTATAAAAAATAATGTTCGTACTGATTGTAAAGAATGTCATACAACTAAAACTTTTGTTGGTTCATCGTATACCATAGAACTTCATAATAAAACAAATTTTAAGTTAGAAGGCGCTCATATGGCAACCCCATGTTTTGTTTGTCATAAAAAAACCGATAAATGGAATTTTCGCATAAAAGGCGATAAATGCACTGATTGCCATGATAATACACATAAGAATCACATAAGTGAAAAATATTATCCTGAGGAAAATTGTACAGCCTGCCATACTAATACTCATTGGTCGAAAATAAAATTCGATCATAATACAACTAAATTTAAACTTTTAGGTGCTCATAAGAAGGCAAACTGCACCGACTGCCATTTCAAAAAAGATGAAAACGGGATTAAAATTCAAAAATTTAAAACTTTAAAAACAACTTGTGTCGAATGTCATACCGACAAACACGCAGGTCAATTTGATGAAATGGGCAATACAGATTGTCTTCGCTGTCATACTAATAACAACTGGAAAATAGATAAGTTCGATCATAATAAAACTAAGTTTCCTCTCGATGGAAAGCATAAAGATGTTGCTTGTGCCAAGTGCCATAAGCATAAAACTATCGGGCAAACCAGAGTTATAGAATATAAACTAAAATCTTACAAATGCGAGAGTTGTCATTAATATTGGTATTCGTGGCCAGTTTATTATATCAGGGTACCGATTCGCCTCATGGCGATAAACTTGAAATAAGTTGTAGCGATTGTCATACTTCGGAAGGATGGACAGTAGATAGAAATACTATTAGTTTCCAACACAATCAAACAGGATTTGAGTTGGAAGGAACTCATAATCAACTGGATTGTAAGCAATGTCATTCAACTTTGGTATTCTCTGATGCACAAGCAGGTTGCATCTCTTGTCACGATGATATGCATGAGCAAACAGTTGGTTTCGATTGCCAGCGATGTCATAATTCTGTCGACTGGATAGTTACAAATATTACCGAAATCCATAATCAGGGTCGTTTTCCTCTTTTGGGAGCACACCTTACTGCCGATTGTAATTCATGTCATGAATCAGCCTCAAATTTACGCTTCGACCCTTTGGGGATAGAATGTATGGATTGTCATATGCCCGATTATCAGGCTACTACAAATCCAAATCATGTTGAATCAAATTATTCTACAAATTGTACTGAATGCCACCAGATGAATGCTTTCTCCTGGACGGGAGCAAATTTCACTCATGCATTGTTTCCTTTAACAGAAGGCCACGCCAATATCGATTGTAACCAATGCCATAAAGATCCTAACGATAATTCAAATATTTCACCCGAATGTATTTCCTGCCATCAGGATGACTATAATAATGCCTCAATAATTAACCATGTTGAGTTAGATTTCTCAACTGTATGTACTGATTGTCATACAACAGCACCGGGATGGAGTCCGGCAGAATTTAAGATTCATGATTCTCAGTATTTCCCCATTTATTCAGGAGAACACGGAGGTGAGTGGAATTCATGTATTGAATGTCATGAGACACCAGGAAACTATGCACAATTTACTTGTATTAGTTGCCATGAACATAATAAAGGTGAAATGGATGGTGAGCATGATGAAGTAAGCGGATATATTTATGAAAGTACGGCATGTTTAGAATGCCATCCTGTTGGATCAGAAGAAGGTAGTTTTAATCACGCTACATCCAACTTTCCATTAACAGGTGCCCATGTTGATACCGAATGTGCCGATTGTCATACAAGTGGTTATTCAAACACACCGGATTTATGCTCCGATTGTCATATGGCTGCATTTAATGAAAGTACAAATCCTAATCATGTGGAAATTGGTTTGGAAAATACGTGTGATGACTGTCATACCACAGATCCGGGCTGGATACCAGCTGAATTTCAAATTCATGATGATTTTTACCCACTAACCGGTGCACATACTGATAATACTGTAGATTGTGCCTCTTGCCATAATAATGATTATGTGAACACTCCCAACGAGTGTGTTGGATGTCATTTGGAAAATTATACAGAGTCCACAAATCCGAATCATGTGGATTTAAATTTTGTACAAACTTGCGATGATTGCCATACTACTAATCCCGGATGGGCTCCAACTACTTTTGATCATACTGAATTTTATCCATTAACAGGGGCACATACTGATCCATCTGTCGATTGTAATTCCTGCCATAATGGAAATTACGAAAATACTCCCAACGAATGTGTCGGCTGTCATTTGGATAATTATAATCAGGCCAGCAATCCAAATCATGTAGATCTGAACTTCTCACAAACGTGTGACGAATGCCACACAACAAATCCGGGTTGGTCTCCATCAACTTTTGATCATAGTGAATTTTACGCTCTCACAGGCGCACACAATACTATATCCAACGACTGTAATGCATGCCATAATGGAAATTACGAGAATACTCCTGACCAATGTGTTGGATGTCATCTGGATAACTATAATAATAGTACAAATCCAAATCACGTTGATGCGGGGTTCTCTCAAACATGCGATGAATGCCATACAACAAATCCCGGATGGAGTCCTGCAACTTTTGTAAATCATAATGATTATTGGGTTATAACTGGTGCACATATTAACATATCAAGTGATTGTAATGCATGCCATAACGGTGATTATCAAAATACTCCTAACGAATGTGTTGGATGTCATTTAGACGATTATAATGCTACAAATGATCCTCCACATGCAAGTGCCCAATTTTCAACTGAATGTTTAACATGTCATACACAAAATGCTTGGGAGCCTTCTACATTCGACCATGATTCACAGTACTTCCCTATTTATTCAGGGGAGCACAACAATGAATGGGATTTATGTTCTGAATGTCATACAGATCCTTCAAACTATTCAGTTTTCAGTTGCATCGATTGTCATGAACATAATCAATCGGATATGAATAGTGAACATGAAGGTGTAGGAGGTTATGTATGGGATAGCAATGCCTGCTACGAATGTCATCCAAATGGAGAAGAAGGTGGAGATGCTCCTCATCTGAATAAATCTAATTATAAGATAAACTAATTCACTATGAGAACGAAAAATAAATATTTAAAATATTTTGTATTTGCTGTGCTCTCTATAATGTGGATTACCGCCGGAGCGCAAACTACAGAAGAAAGACGAGAGGGGAAAATATCCTATATAAGTGGAAATTCTATATATGTAAAGTTTGATAATACCGATAATATTAAAATTGGCGACACTTTGTTTGTTAACAAAAATGGAGTTGCCACTCCTGCCCTACTGGTAAAAAACTTATCATCCATTTCATGTGTGTGCGAACCTATATCTAATGCTAATTTTAAGGTTGATGACAAAATTCTTAGTCCGAAAATAGTTATCAATAGCACCGGAGAAAAAGTTGAAACTCCAATAATCGAAGAAGTAGCCGACGAAACAGATAATGGAAATGAATATCAATTGAAGGATGAACAAAAATCCGACAAAAAACAACTTAAACCTGAGATAAATGATATTTATGGAAAACTGTCAATATCCTCATATTCCGGATTTTCCAACAGTCCTGGAGGAAATAGCCAAAGAATGAGATATACTTTTTCCATGAATGCAGAGAATATTGCTAATTCTAAGGTTTCTGCTGAAACTTATATTTCATTTTCCCATAGAGATAATAACTGGGGTGATATTCAAAACAACATTTTCAATGGTTTAAAAATTTATAACCTTGCTATAAAGTATCAGCCTGTTGAGAGCATGAAAATTATTCTTGGAAGGAAGATAAATTCTAATATCTCTAATCTGGGTGCAATAGATGGACTACAGGCAGAAAAAACATGGAAGTCGATAATTTTGGGAGCTTTTGTGGGTTCTAGACCCGATTATCAGGACTATAGTTTCAATCTCAAATTATTGCAATATGGAGGTTATGTTGCTCATGTTTATAAGAATAAGTCCAATAGGCAAATGAAGACTACCTTTGCTATAGTTGAGCAACAAAATAATGGAGCCACCGACCGCAGATTTGCATATATCCAGCACTATAACTCACTGGCAAAAAACCTATACTTCTTCGGTACCGCCGAGATGGAACTTTATCAGAATATTAATGGTGAAAAAAAATCCACTTTTAATTTCACAAATTTATATCTGATGATCAGATACAAAATTCTAAGAAATCTTAGCGTATCAGGTTCATATAGTAATCGAACTAATCTTATATATTATGAAACCTATAAAGATTTTGTTGACAGGCTTTTAGAGGATGAGGCTTTACAAGGCTATCGACTTCGTATAAATTATCGCCCCATCAGGAAACTATCTATTGGAGCCTGGGCAGGATATAGGTCAAGAAAAGACGATCCTTCTCCAACAAAAAATGCAAGTGCCTATATTTCTTATAGTCAAGTACCAGGAATAAATGCATCTGCTACTATTTCTGCAACTATGCTCGAAACTGCATATTTAAAAGGAAATATCTATAGTTTACGACTATCCAAAGATATAATTCCTGGAAAATTATATGGTAGTTTTGTTTATCGATATGTGAATTACGATTATACATATACCGAGGGTAATGATTTACAACATGTAGGTGACATTAACATTAGCTGGAGAATTTATAAAAAGATTTCATTCTCTGTAGCTTACGAGGGGCAGTTCGAAAACTCATTTACCTACAACAGAATTTATGCAAATCTGTTGACTCGCTTTTAATTAGAATTATTCTAAATTTCAAAAAGTAAAGTTTTCCACAATAAATTGAATTAATTTTGTTCGGTAATTTACGAACAGTAATGAAGGAAAATATTTATTTAGACGATTCACAATCGAAGGCAGCCAGATATGCAAAAGCGATGGGGCATCCCATACGCATGTATGTTCTTAATTTACTATCCAAACAAAGTTGTTGTTATAGCGGCGACCTCTCAGAAGAACTTCCCATTGCCAAATCCACTCTTTCTCAACACCTTAAGGAATTAAAAGAAGCAGGACTTATTCAAGGAGAAATAGAGGCTCCAAGGATAAAATATTGCCTTAACAAAAAGAACTGGCAGGAAGCAAGAGAATTGTTTAAAGATATAATGGAATTATAAAAAAATTTGAAATCTGCGTTCGTTGTTTTGCGAATTACGAATTGTGATTAAATAACATAAAAATAAATAGCAATGGAAATAAAAGTATTAGGTACAGGATGCGCAAAATGTAAATCTCTTGAGAAAAATACAATTGCAGCAGTTGAACAATTGAATCTTGAGGCAAAAATTGAAAAGGTTGAAGATATTATGGAAATAATGAAATATGGAGTTATGGTAACTCCTGCCCTGGTTGCAGATAATGCTGTTGTGGTAAAGGGCAGAGTGCCTTCTGTGGAAGAATTAAAAAGTATATTAACACAATAAACCAATTAAAAATGAAAAATCTATTTATCAGTTTAGTAATTCTTGTTTCAGCAATTACTACCTACGGACAGTGCTGCGATAAAACATCGAAGCGTGGCGCGGCATTCAGCGACGGAAAAGAATGCAGTAAACCTCAGCAAAAGGAAGCAATAAAAGCATATTACTTCCACTCAACGCGTCGTTGTGCAACATGCCAGGCAGTAGAAGATGTTACAGCCGAAACTCTCAAAGATCAATATGGAGACAAAATTAAATTCGAATCCATAAATATTGAGAAAGAGGGCCATGAAGCATTAATAGAAAAGTATAAAATTAGTGGCCAAACTCTTATTTTTGTTAAAGGCACTAAAACAGTTGACTTAACTAATGATGCTTTTTTAAATGCACGTGCAAATCCGGAAAAACTTAAAGAAAAAATTAAGAAGACCATAGAAGCCTTGTCGTAGTAATGGAAGTTCTGCAACAATTATTAGACAATTCCGGCTTTCCAATTGTAACTGCTTTCGTTTTAGGCTTAATGACTGCCATTAGCCCTTGCCCTCTGGCTACAAATATTACAGCAATAGGATATTTAGGCCGCGACATCAATAATAAAAACAAAGTTTTTATTAATGGCTTAGTATATACATTGGGGAGAGCAATCACCTACACTGTTATTGGTTTGATTTTCTTTTTTGGTGCCGATCAGTTTGAAATTTCCGGATTTATTCAGCAGTGGGGAGAGAAAATTTTGGGTCCATTACTCATTATCGTTGGTTTATTTATGCTGGGAATCTTTAAAATAAGTATCCCCGGTTTAGACAGATTTAATGAAAAAATGGAAGCCAATGCAAAAACCGGATACTTTGGAGTATTATTACTTGGAATTGTGTTTGCTCTTGCCTTTTGTCCATATAGCGGAGTCCTTTATTTTGGTATGCTTATACCAATAACAATTAGTAGTGCAAAAGGCTTGTATTTACCTTTAGTGTTTGCTGTAGCCACCGGAATACCTGTAATTATTTTTGCATGGTTACTTGCATTTAGTATTGGTTCGCTTAGTAATATCTATAATAAAATGAAACTAATCGAAATATGGTTTCGTAAAATTGTGGCCATAGTATTTATTTTAGTTGGAATATATTATATACTGTCGACACAGGGAATAATTTAATTTGAAGAAACGTAATGACAGATAAAATTATTAGCATAAACAGGAAATTAAATGGGTTTTTATACCCTTTATTAATGTTACCATTATGGATAATCCTCTATTGGAACCTGAATTTTATAAGCAATTATTTTATCGATAACATACTCAATCTCAGCAAGGGAGTTCATTTAACTGAAACATTGAGGTTTTTTATATATGAGGTTCCTAAAGTAATGCTGCTGCTAATTTTAATAATTTTTGGAGTTGGTATTATCAGAACATACTTCACCCCGGAAAAGACCAGAAAAGTACTTGAAGGTAAGTCACTTTTCACAGGAAATATCCTGGCTTCATTACTGGGAATTGTTACTCCTTTTTGTTCCTGCTCAGCCATACCTTTGTTTTTAGGATTTGTTGAAGCAGGAGTTCCAATAGGTGTAACTTTTTCCTTTCTAATTGCAGCACCAATGATTAATGAAGTTGCTCTGGTTTTATTGGCAGGCCTTTTTGGATGGAAAGTAGCCATGATTTATATATCTACAGGTTTAATAATTGCTATTTTCTCAGGTTGGCTTATAGGTAAATTAAAACTTGAGAAATATGTTGCCGACTGGGTGTTTAGTATAAAATCGGGTAAGACTGAAATCACTGAAGACAAACTAAGTTTTTACGACAGAATAAATAATTGTTATCAGGCAGTTAAAGAGATTGTTGGTAAAATATGGCTCTATATAATTATTGGAATTGGAATTGGTGCACTCGCACATGCTTATGTTCCTGCCGATTATTTAAGTTCTATACTGGGAAGTGAAAATTGGTACGGAGTGCCTCTGGCAATTTTAATTGGTGTACCATTATACTCTAATGCAGCGGGTGTAATTCCAATAGTAAGTGTTCTAATAGAAAAAGGAGTAAGTTTAGGAACTGCTCTTGCATTTATGATGTCGGTAATAGCACTGTCATTACCCGAAATAATAATCCTTAAAAAGGTTTTAAAGTGGCAAATGATAGCCATTTTTATTGGAATAGTGAGCGGCGGAATTATAATAGTTGGCTTTATTTTCAACTATATTGGATTTTAGTTAGTATGGACTTACACATTCTCCTGTATCTCTTCCAGGGAAAATTTCGTTGAGAGTTTTTTGCAACTTATCCCAATCGTCGGCCATTTTATCTACTTGTGCCTGCGTTAAAACCTCTCCCCCATTTGCTTTTTTTCTATCATTAATAACCTTCTGATAATGAATTATATTCATATCAATATCTAAATTATTATTGAATTCCTTTTCCATATTATCAATATTATGTTTTGAGTCGTCGATAAAAATTATACACTTAAAACTACGACCTGTTCTGCCAAGTATTAATTCAAGCATTTTGCCCTTATTCATTCCCGTAGTCATCATAACACCATTTAAATAACTCAAACGACGTTCAAGTTTGTAATTTAATATTACCTCATTACCCTCAATAGATTTTAATGGAGAAACACTAAAATCAACACCATGTTTTATCAATTCCCGTTCTGTGGGAAATCGATATTTAGAACTACGTGAAGTAAGTGCCATAATTTCAACTTCACTGTTTTGCCAATCGCTAATATATTCAGGTAATCTCATATCAGTAAGATTGGCAGTTCCCAATTCATACAATAAGCCTATTGCATCTTCATAAAAGCACTTTTTAACTTTTTGCTTTTCAGTTGGTTTTATATTTAGTTTTCCTGTTTGCCATTGATACCAAACATCACCCCCCAAATCAACATTGCTGGTTAATACTGTATTATCAATATCGAAAACTATTAAAACCTGTTTAACGCCATATTGCTCTAACTTTTGATCAATAAGAAGTTTAACTTCCTCGTAATTATCTGTAGAATCAACTTTTGCCGGACTGGCATATACATAAGTTATCAGAAACATCATACTGATAATCAGGGCATATCTATTTAGAAATATCTTCATCTCAATAATTTTTAATAATCTCAAAAGTATTAAATTTTTCCTTCTTAAAAATATTTCAATTTTATTGACGTATTTTTACGTTAGTATTAATATTTGACGTATTTTTGCGTCAAAATAAAATCATGGCAACATCGAAAACAGAATTATTTGATAAAGGACTAGTAGAAAGTGCAACATATTTTAAGGCATTGGCCCATCCGGCACGACTACAAATTTTAAAATTTCTTGCAGAGACTAAATCCTGTTTTACAGGAGACATATCAGAAGAAATTCCTTTGGGTAGAACTACAGTTAATCAGCATCTTAAAGAGTTAAAAGATATTGGTTTTATTGTTGGACATATAGATGGAGCAAGAACAAATTACTGTTTAAATAGCATGAAAATAGATGAAATAAAACATCAAATTAAGGATTATTTGAAATGTATTGATATAAAAGATATTAAATGTTAAAACGTATAAAATGAGAATATTAATTATTTGTACTGGAAATAGTTGCCGATCGCAAATGGCACATGGATTTTTAGAAAATTTCGATAAAAATTTGATAGTTAGATCGGCGGGAACAGAGGCTTCAGGAAAAATTGCTGAAAAGGCTGTTCAGGTTATGAAAGAAATTGGAATTGACATCAGCGGACATACTTCCGACTCAATTGATTTATACATAAATGACGAATGGGATTATGTTATAACTGTTTGTGGAGGAGCAAACGAAAGTTGTCCAACATTTACAGGGAAAGTTAAAGACCGCCTTCACATAGGATTTGACGATCCATCGGATGCAACAGGCACCGATGAGTTTATTTTGAGTGAATTCCGCAGAGTTAGAGATGAAATAAAAAAAGCATTTTACAATTTTTACATTGAAAAAATAAAATCATGAATAAAGATATAAAGGAAATAGTAAAGGAAAAATACAGCCTAATTGCCAATCAGAGTAAAAGCGACAATGAAACATCATGTTGTGGTGGAACAGATTGCTGCAATAGTATAGATTATACAATATTCAGTGACGATTACACAAAGGAGGAGGGCTATGTTAAGGATGCAGACTTAGGTTTAGGCTGTGGTCTCCCCACTGCTTTTGCAGGAATAAACAAAGGCGACAGCGTTCTGGATTTGGGTAGTGGAGCAGGAAATGATTGTTTTGTTGCCAGATCGATTGTTGGTGAAACGGGAAAAGTTACTGGTATCGACTTTACCGATGAAATGCTTAAAAAGGCAATTGAAAATAACAATAAGTTAGGGTATAAAAATGTAGAATTTGTGAAGGGCGACATTGAGGACATGCCACTTAACGACAATTCGTATGATGTAATAATATCAAATTGTGTATTAAATTTGGTTCCCAATAAGGAAATGGCTTTCGCCGAAATTTTACGTACACTTAAACCAGGGGGACATTTTTGTGTTTCCGATGTTGTTATTATGGGCGAACTTCCTGAGAAAATAAAAGAAAATGCTGAAATGTATGCAGGCTGTGTTTCAGGGGCTATAGAAAAAAGTAAATACTTACATATAATTGAGGGAAGTGGATTTAAAAACATCGAAATAAATAAGGAAAAAGAAATTGAAATCCCCAATAGTATAATGCTGAACTACTTAAGTTTAGATGAATTGCGAAAGTTAAAGCGCGATAAAGTTGGTATTTTTAGCATAACTGTTACTGCATATAAATAAACTGTTACGAAAATGAGTAAGAAAAAAATTGGCTTTTTCGAAAAATATCTTAGCCTTTGGGTGGCAATTTGTATAGTCTTAGGAATACTGATCGGGCAATTTGCCGCAGGCAGTATGGAGGCCCTCAGCAATATGGAAATTTACAATGTAAACATACCTGTAGCAATTTTAATTTGGTTAATGATATATCCAATGATGCTGCAGGTAGATTTTTCAAGTATAAAAAATGTAGGTAAAAGACCAAAAGGTATTGTATTAACATTAATTGTTAACTGGCTTATCAAACCATTCACCATGGCATTTTTTGCATGGATATTTTTCTCCCATCTTTATTCAGCATTCATAAGCCCTGACCAGGCTGGAGAATATATTGCCGGGGCAATTTTACTTGGTGCTGCACCTTGTACCGCCATGGTTTTTGTATGGAGTTACCTTACCGATGGTGATCCAAATTATACTCTGGTACAAGTTTCGGTAAACGACTTAATAATTTTGGTTGCTTTTGTACCTATTGTAGGACTATTACTTGGCATAACTAACATAAGTATCCCATACAATACACTAATTGCAAGTATTATTGTGTTTGTTTTGATTCCACTAATTGCCGGTTATATAACCAACAAAATTCTGATTAAAACAAGAGGTGAAAGTTGGTTTAAAAATGTTTTTTTACCAAAATTTAAGCCTGTTAGTATCATTGCATTGTTGCTGACACTTATCCTGCTATTTGCATTTCAGGGCAAGAATATTATTGAAAATCCACTTATTATTTTATTGGTAGCCATACCTTTAATCATTCAAACATATTTTATATTTTTTATAGGATGGTTTGGTGGCAGGCTACTTAAACTACCCCATAATATTAGTTGTCCTGCTGCGCTTATTGGTGCCAGTAATTTTTTCGAATTGGCTGTTGCTGTGGCAATAGCATTGTTTGGATTAAATTCTCCTGCTGCAATGGTAACTGTGGTTGGAGTATTGGTTGAAGTTCCTGTTATGTTGTCATTGGTACGTATAGCTAATAAATGGAAATATTAGTCGTTTTTCAGGAAAAGGCAAAAGGTGCTGCCTTCATTTTCTTTACTCTCTAATTTTAGTTGTGCTCCAATAATTTTTGAGTATTCAGAACATAATATTAATCCCATTCCGGAACTCTTTTCATTATTAGTGCCAGTTCGGTTAAAGTCGAAATCAAAGTTAAATACATCCTTAACTTTGTCTTTAGGAAAACCAATGCCAGTATCACTTACGCATATTTGTTTACCTCCATTAATATTCTCTGCAATAACTGAAACCTTTCCTCCTACAGGAGTAAATTTAACAGCATTAGCAACAAGGTTTAACATAATTTGAGAGAATAACTGTGAATCAGTATTTAATTCAAACTTATCATCAATAATAAAATCAAATGTTATATCTTTTTGATTTAGTTGCCTTTTAATGGTTTTAAAGATTTCATCTAGTCTGGGTTTAACTCTGAATAATTCAATATTTGGTTTTATTAATCCCCTTTGCGTTTTACTCCAGTCTAATAAATCTTCAAGTAAGGTATATGTTACTTATGTACTTTTATGAAGTTTGTCAATAACATCTTTTTTTTCCGGATCATCAAGTGAATCCCAATCATTATTAAGTAAATCGAGAAACCCCAACAAACTATTAAACGGGCTTTTCAAATCATGTCCAATAATTGTAAAAAACTTATCTTTTGTTTGGTTAGCTTCTAAAAGTTCGTTTTGTTTTTCAATAAGGTTTTCATTAGCAGAGTTTAATTCTTCATTAAGAACATTTTGTTCTTCATTTAAATTATTTAATTTTAGGTTTACTTTATTTAAATCCTGATTTCTCTTTTCTAATTCTGCTGCTAACCTCCTTATTTTTCTTCTGTTAATATAAATACTAATGAGATAAATAAACAGACTAACAGCACCTAGTAGCAACAGTATTATTAAAATGTTTCTATTATATAATAGTCGGGTTTTCAGCTCATTTTCTTTTTCTAAATAATTAATATTGAAAGTTTGATCAGCAAGATATTTATTAAACTTATATTTTTCCAGTTGTTGATGCGCCTCTTCTCTATGAATACTATCAGAAATTATGTTGTACAATTTATAATATTCAACACTTTTTTTAAAATCACCTGTTGCATCTGCAAGTTCAATAAGATTTTCATAAGCAATTTGTTGGTAATTAAATATTCCTAAACTTTCTGCCAATTTAAGCCCACGGTTAAGATAGCGTTCCGCATTTTTATGATCGGCAATTTTTAAATAATTAGATCCAATATTTACCAATGCTGCTGCTTTTAACCCCAAATTATTTTTAATAACGGGGCTTTCAATAACTTTGAAATAATAATATGATGATGAGTCATAATTTTCCTTCTCTCTTATTACATTACCCAATCCAATATTTACATTAATATTAATAAACTCTTTATTATAATCATGAGCTACTTTTTGTGCATATTTATAGTAGTATACAGCAGAATCTAAATTATGACCAAGTTCAAAATACAACTGCCCTTTAAATGCAAGTATATTTGGAAGAATATAAGTGTCATCGTTTTTATTATCCAAATCAATAGCTTTGTTATAATATGATAATGAGTTATCAAAATCTTTCATATGATAATATATACTACCAAAAATACTATAAACTAATACCTCAAGATTAGCATTTGGATATTTTACTAAACTGTCTTTTGCCTGCATGAGATGCTTAATAGCTTCAAAATACCTACCCTGATTTAAATACAATCTACCTAAATCAAAATTTGCTTTATTTGCCAAATCAACTGAATTACATTCCAAAGAATAATTTACCGTTTTTTCTAAATAATAGATAGCACTGTCAGTATTAAACAAATTACTGTAAAGCATGCCTATATTACCCAGTATCAAGGCTTTATTTCGTTTACTAGAGGTGAACTGTGCAGCATACAATGCTTTCTTATAATAGAATAATGAACTATCATAGTTAGCATAAATCCAATAATAATTACCCAGATAGTGATAGGATTTAAACAATCCATATTTATAGTCATATTGTTTCGACAATTCGTGTAAACTATCAATATAATACTTAGATGTATCAGGTTTTACATTTAAATACTCGGCGGCTATTTTTATATAATTGTTAACTCTAGAAGTATCGATATCCTGACTAACATCATATTCAGATGCATTTCCGGTTTTACAGAGACCAAAAACAATTAGAATAACTATTAATAGTTTAGCTTGTTTTAGGAATAAATTAATCTTCATTAGATTTACCAATATTATTATTAAAAAACATTGCAAGATAGGAATTAATAATTTAATCAGGTATTGATGAACCTAATTATTTAAATAATAAATTATGAACAGCCAATCAGTTAGTAAAATGTAATGCTGTTGAAATAAAATGAATAAAATTTATTTATTTGCCAATTTATGCTTTGTTTTTTTTACCAAGCCTAATTAAACTTCTAAGCAAAAGATACTTCCAATGTTTTCTTCACTTTCCAAACTTAGTTTGGCATTCATTATGCGGGCATATTCAGAGCAAAGGATTAAACCCATACCAGAACTCTTTTCATTTTCAGTACCAGGTCGGTTAAAATTAAAATCAAAATTAAAAGCGTTGTCGATTTTATCATTAGGAAAGCCTATACCGCTGTCCTTAACACATACTTTTTTCACCCCATTTTTATCTATACTTAAAATAGTAATTTCACCTCCTTTTGGAGTAAATTTTATGGCATTATTTAATAGGTTTAAAATGATATGAGAAAATAATTGTGGATCTGAATTTATTTCAAAATCATCTTTAACATTAATATTTAAAGTTATTTCTTTTTGTTTAACCTGATTTTTGATAATGGCTAATATTTCCTCAATATTTGGTTTAACTTTAAAAACTACTTTATTCGATTTAACTAAACCTCTTTGAGTTTTCCCCCAATCCAACAAATCTTCAAGCAACTTAAAAGTACCCATTGTATTGTTATACAACTTATTAACTATTGTTTTTTTCTCAGTATCATCAAGTAAATCCCAATCTGAATTTAGTAAACTTAAAAATCCCAACAAACTATTAAATGGGCTTTTTAGGTCATGGCCAATTATAGCAAAGAATTTATCCTTTGCTTTATTGGCTTCAACAAGTTTAGTTTGTTGAACGGTCAACTCTTCATTTGCACTGTTTAACTCTTCGTTTACAGAATTTAACTCCTCGTTTAC
>PKTA01000119.1 GCA_002869365.1 Marinilabiliales bacterium
ATTGGCTGTAGCCAGATCAATATTTCTGTTTGTTGCCAAAACACCTCCGAAAGCCGAAACAGGATCGCCTGCTAAAGCATCATTCCATGCATCCAAAAGCCTATCTCTTGAAGCCAAACCACATGCATTATTATGTTTGATAACAGCAAATGTTGTTTCGTCAAAATCGCTTATTAAGTTTATGGCGGCATCAAGATCCAGGAGGTTGTTATAAGAAATGGCTTTGCCATGAAGTTGTTTGAAAACCTCATCCATATTACCGTAAAATATACCTTGCTGATGAGGATTTTCACCATAACGAAGAACATTAGGCTGCATTGAACTACTTTTGAAAGCATCTATACCGCCGGTGTTCATCCAATTGAAAATTGCAGTATCGTAATGCGAACTTATGTTGAAAGCCATGGAGGCAAAATGACGGCGGTCGCTTAAATCGGTTTCGCCTTTTTTCTCTTCCAGAAGATTTAATAAATCGCCATACATGGCCGATGACGAAACTGTTAATACATCTTTATGGTTTTTTGCTGCTGCACGAATCAGACTAATTCCACCTATGTCTATTTTTTCAATAATCGACTGCTCATCTTTAGTATTAGCAATGGTTTCCTCGAAAGGATATAAATCCACAATTACCAAATCGAATTGTGGAATTTCATATTCTTCCAACTGCTTTAAATCATCAGTATTTTCTCTGCGCGCTAAAATACCGCCAAAAACTTTCGGGTGAAGTGTTTTTACTCTTCCGCCTAAAATTGAAGGATAAGAAGTTAGCGACTCTATGGTTTTTGCTTCGAAATTGTTTTCGGTAATGTAATTATAGGTTCCTCCTGTGGAATAAACTTCAATGTTCAATTCCTTTAATTTTTCCAAAACCTCTTTGAGCCCGTCTTTATAATATACTGAAATTAATGCTGTTGTGATTTTTTTTGCCATGACGTTTAATATTTTTACTGTTTGTCCTTAATTTATTAAAAGGCTTTTGCAAAATAACAGGAATTAATTAAAAGTTGTTATACTTTTACCTATTATTTTATATGATTAAATTCATTTTTAAATTTTCGCTTTATGATTGTTGTAAAATTATTAGTTGAAAGTTTTCTCTTTGCCATAAATGCTCTGGTAGTTAATAAGGTAAGAACCCTGCTTTCGTTATTGGGAATTACCATAGGTATATTTTCTATTATTTCCGTTTTTACTGTTTTCGATAGTTTGGAAAATGCAATAAAATCGGAAATCAACTCACTGGGGAGTAATGTACTTTTCATTCAAAAATGGCCCTGGGCTATGGGAGGCGATTATCCATGGTGGAAATATTATAACCGTCCGGAACCCAAAGTAGGTGAGATGGAAGAAATACTAAAAAGAAGTTCTACTGTTGACGAAGCCGCTTTTATGCTGGGTGTTGGCAGAAATGTTTATTATAAGAACAACGAAATGCAGGATATCCCAATTATCTCAATTTCACAGGATTATAATAAAATAATGCCCTTCGATCTGGAGGCAGGAAGATATTTTACTCCGGTAGAATCGCATCGGGGAAATAATGTTGCAATTATTGGAACGGATATAGCCGATCAACTTTATCAGGGAATAGATCCCATTGGAAAGAAAATTAAAATATTCGGAAGAAAACTCGATATAATTGGAGTTACAAAAAAGGAAGGGGAAAGTGTTTTTGGTGATTCCAAGGACAACAGAATTTTTATCCCCATTAATTACGGCCGCAGCGTATTGGATGTGAGAAATATCGGCTCTACCATTTTGGTAATGGGAAAAGAAGGAATATCAAACGACCGCATGAAAGATGAATTGGTAGGCATAATGCGATCCATCAGAAAATTACCCCCACGTGCCGATGATAGTTTTGCCATAAACGAAACCGATATAATATCCAAAGGCTTTGATTCATTATTTGCAGTCATAGCCATGGTGGGATGGTTTATTGGCGGATTTTCACTTCTGGTGGGAGGTTTTGGTATTGCCAATATAATGTTTGTTTCTGTTAAAGAAAGAACTAGTCAAATTGGTATTCAAAAGTCGCTGGGAGCAAAAAATTATTTTATTCTCCTTCAATTTCTTTTTGAAGCAATATTCCTTTCTTTAATGGGTGGTGTTGTAGGTTTATTAATAGTTTATATACTTACTTTCTTCTCCGAATCCATGTTGAATTTCGAGTTATCACTAACTTTTGGAAATATATTCCTGGGCATAGTTGTGTCAGCCTTAATAGGTTTAGTATCGGGATTTATTCCTTCGTATCAGGCATCCAGGCTAAATCCGGTGGATGCTATGAGGTCGAGTTTTTAAGGCTAAAGGCTAAAGTGCGCTAGAGTTCATCGAGTTACAAGGCTAAAGGCTAAAGTGGAAAGGCTAAGGGGCAAATGACCATCGACTAATTACCAATGACCAACGACCTCCTTCACTAAAGTTTCGGAGGATAAGAATCACCAATGATAACAATGACAACCATGCCTACGTTAAAACTTCGGTATGCAAGAATGACTCCTCCTACATTTCATTTCGGAGGACAAATAATGACTAATGACCAATAACCATCATAACCCCCATCACTTCCTTCCACTCAATGATTTTGGAATTCTGCCCTGATTAATAACTTCTGAACGTAGTCGGCGCCCTAGGATTTTTTCTACCATTCGGCCTGTTTCAAGCACTTTATCGATATCAAGTCCTGTATCTATTTCCATTTCGTCCATCATAACAACCATATCTTCCAAAGAAACAAGACCAACATCTTTTGCATCTTTATAATAGTAAGCACCTGTCCCTGAAACAGGAACTCCGCTAACAAAGTTCGCAGGCTGTCCGCCTATCCCACCTAAAGTGGCTTCATAATTAGTCATACCGGCCTGAAGTGCAGCAAGCACATTGGCTGCTCCCCATCCACGGGTAGTATGTAAATGAACGATTTGTTTATGTGTTAACCCCACTTTTTCCTGTAGCATGGAGAAATAACGGTAAATCCTGTCGGGAGAAGCAGAACCATCATGGTCGGCATGTTCCACATCATTGGCACCTATGTCGAACCAGCGCTGAGTAAAATCAACAGCATCCTCAAGCTTGGTTGGGCCTTCTATGGGGCAACCCCAAATTGTAGAAACCGTTCCATTAACTTTAATTCCTGCATCATGGGCTTTTGGAATCCATTCCTCTGCCATTTTCCAGTACTCATCAAGAGTAAGTCCTGAATTTTTCTGCTGATGCGACTCACTGGTAGAAACCATTAACAAAATCCTGTCGGGACCATAACCATCAAGTTTAGCCTGTATTGCCCTTTCAATGGCTCGTTCACGGATGGTAACAGCGGTCACCTTCACATCATCCATTTTTCCCTTTAGTTTTTTGCTATTTCTAATGGATTTCAGCAATTGGTCAGCATCATTAAACTGAGGCATTCCTTTCGGATTTCCGAAGTTTGTTACTTCAATATGTTTTATTCCGGCTAATATCATTTGCTCTGCAACCCAAACTTTAGCTGGTGTTGGAACAAATATTTCTTCATGCTGGAAGCCGTCTCTTACGGTAATGTCGCCGATAACGACTTTTTTTGGATATTTCATATGTATAATGTTTTTTTTATTCCTGAAACTGCATATCTATTTTAGAAACTTCGAAAATTATATTGTCAATTGTCAGTTTAATTAGTTTTTTATTTATTAATATTTCAATCGATTGCGAAAAGAAATGCTAAGGTAAAAAAACAAAATCATTTAACGCCAATTGATTAAAAATTCTTAAACTTGCATAATACGGATGAAAGACTGTTTTCATCTATTTGTTTAACCAATAATTGTACTTTGTTCACATTAAAATCAAAAATAGATACACGTTCATCAGAATTCCAAACCAACAAAAAGGAGTTTTTAAAACTCATGGCGGAGTATAAATCCCGAATGGAAGATAATACTCAGGGAGGTTCTGAAAAGGCAGTTGCCAAACATAAAGGAAGAGGTAAACTCCTTGCCAGAGAACGTATAAACCTGCTCGTAGATCCAAACACC
>PKTA01000013.1 GCA_002869365.1 Marinilabiliales bacterium
AAACTCATTTTGAAAATCCAATATCACTCTGTCAGGCTTAAAGCCGGAAAAAAATATGCTAACAGAATTATTATACCCTTTCAGTTGATAGTTGGAAACTAGCGATACACTAATGGAATCCATCATCTGATTAAAGCTAATCTGTATCTTTTTCGCATCCAGCATTTCAAATTTTGTGGCTGCAGGATAGAAAATCACATCCGAATTAACAGAGTTCTCACTGCCGGGAGTACCACCATTAATATCCCTGCTTCCAGTAAAATTCTCCCTGCCGGAGCAGATATTCTCCGGATTTATCAATTCCAGACTCCATCCGCCGTTCATTTTCTCCTCATCATTATACCAGTCGCCGGCATAAGTTATATGCGATATCATCTCCCCCTCAGGGGAAATCAATGTCAATTCCTGACCCCCATTGGTAAGCGAAAAACTGCCGAAACCATAAAAATTCCCATAATCCGATAACTCTTCCATGGCATCATCCTTAGCAAGTATCAGATAGCCGTTGGCAGGTATTTCAACATCTTCAAAGGTCTTTTCGCTCGATCCGATAAGGAATATCCAATCGCTTAAATTTATGGCAAAAGGCAGAGTATTATAAATTTCCACATATTCATATTCCGGTAAATTTACAGGCGGTGTGGGGTCGGCCATAATTTCATTAATTATCAAATCGAGGGGCTGCGCCAGATAATACATAAAATCAAATTCCTGTTTTTCAATAATATTTCCACTTAGGTCGGCTATGTTTTCCATGCTTAGGATATTCATCTCTCCACTGACAAATTTTTTAGGAAATACTAATTCCACCTCCGTTTCGCTGTATGCATCCAGAAAGGCCAGGGCAGGATTTCCAATGCCATTATCAACATAATAGTTGAGCACATCTTCTGCCGATGCTTCATCCAGAACTTCATCGAAGGATATTTTTAAAATGCTGTCGTTTTGCACTTTTATTCCCAGAACCTGCGGCGCCTCCGTATCCACATAAATATCTCCACAGGAAATATTATCGAAATAAAATTTACTGCTATTGCTGGAAGTATACTTACAATAAATCCCGAAAAGGGAAGTATTTTTATGAGTATCGTCAACGCCTTCTGCCTGCAGTTTATAGTTCTCTCCTCCGCTCTCATCGGCAAAAATTTGCCATAATCCGTCTTCATCACGTATAACTTTTATTCCCATTTCAAAGGAAGAAGCCAGCAGCCCGTCTTCGCCCCGACAAACACTAATGCTTTCACCATCATCCTGCCTGAAAAGTTCTATGGCATCATCGCTTCCCGCCTCCCCAAACTGCAGATAATATGCATTTCCACTCTCCGTAAAATTCTCATTATCGGCCAACAGATATACCCTTGCATTATTATTTCCCGAAGGGCTAAACGACAGTTTTATCCAAAATCGCCATTCACAATTTATGGCGTAATTGTTATCGGTAAAAAGTAAGGCCTCGCCTTCCATAACATCATTTAACTGGAGAATAAAATCGTCATTAATTTTAAACATTTCTGTATCTCCCTGCCAAACAGGGTTTTGACTAATATTTCCATCAGAAAAATCATCATTAAATTGTGCTAACAGCAAAAAAGGCCATAAGCAAATCAGGGTCAAAAATTGCTTCATTTTTTTATAATTTTGCAGATTGAGTTTAAAAGAACTAATATAAACAAAATATTTTAAACGCATATGAATTTAGTTTTGGCAGGAGCAACCGGATTGGTTGGCAGGAAAATGATGGAAATTCTTGAGGAAAGGAATTTTGTCATCGACAATTTTTACCCGGTAGCCTCAGAACGATCTGTGGGTAAAACGGTTTTGTTTAAAGGCAGAGAGCACAAAATCATCAGCATGGAGGAGGCTCTGACCAAATCGCCACAGATAGCCATTTTCTCAGCAGGAGGGGCAGCATCAAAACTCTGGGCGCCAAAATTTGCCCAAATGGGATGCTTTGTAATCGACAATTCTTCGGCATGGAGGATGGAAGAGAATGTGCCTTTGGTGGTTCCCGAAATTAACGGAAAGAGCATAGGCAAAAACGATTATATTATTGCAAATCCCAACTGCTCTACCATACAAATGGTGATGGCCTTGTTTCCTCTCCACAATAAATATAAGATAAAACGGGTGGTGGTCTCCACCTACCAATCGGTTACCGGCAGCGGAGCAAAAGGCATTAACCAACTGATGGCCGAAAGTAAGAATGAAAGCATTAGCGAAAAAGCATATCCACATCCCATACATATGAATATCATTCCCCATGCGGGAGAATTTGTGGAAGAAAATTATACCACCGAAGAGGTGAAGCTTGTGACCGAAACCCATAAGATACTGGATCCGTCCATAGCAGTAACGGCAACGGTGGTAAGGGTTCCCGTCGACGGCGGACATTCGGAAGCGGTAAACCTGGAATTTGAAAATGACTTTACCATTTTTGAGGTAACACGACTTTTAGGTGGCATGCCCGGAGTGGTGGTCTTCGATATGCCCGAAGCAAATATGTATCCCATGCCATATCTTGCAAAAGATAAAGATGAGGTATTTGTGGGCAGAATACGCCGCGATTTGTCGCAGCCCAACAGCCTTAACCTATGGATAGTCAGCGATAATCTGAGGAAAGGCGCCGCCACTAATGCCGTTCAGATTGCCGAATATTTAGTTGTAAATAAGTTTGTTATTAAATAAAATAAGTTTTGAAAATATACAATTGTATAAAAGATTTTGAGCCTGTAAAAAATACGGTAGTAACTATTGGGACTTTCGATGGTGTTCATTTGGGACATAGGGCGATTTTTAATAAGATGATGCACGAGGCTGTCAAAATTGATGGCGAGACAGTTGTAATTACTTTTTATCCCCACCCCCGCATAGTTCTGGGCCTCGACAGTAGCAAACTGAAATTTATAAATACCCAGGAGAAGAAGATAAACCGCCTGGAAGAAGCCGGCATCGACCACCTTATAATAGTAAGTTTTACGAAACAGTTCGCAGGCATCTCCTCCTACGATTTCATAAAAGATTTTGTTGTAGAAAAAATAAACCCATCAAAGCTTATTATTGGTTTCGATCACCATTTTGGCAAAAACCGTCGTGGTAGTTTCGATCAGCTGTCGGAACTGGGCCGTGAGGTTGGCTTTTCTGTAGAACAAGTTGAGGAGCAGAAGATAAACGATATGCCCATTAGCTCCACTAAGATAAGAACACTGCTGGAAGCAGGAAAAGTTAGCGCTGCCAATATGCTATTAGGATATGAATATTCCATAACCGGCAAAGTAGTTCCCGGAAATGCCATTGGCAGAGGAATAGGCTTCCCCACCGCCAACATAGAAATCGCCGACGAGTTCAAACTAATTACCGCCAACGGCGTTTATGCCTGCCGCGTTTACTGGATGGGCAAATCCTATAAAGGCATGAGCAATATCGGCTACCGCCCCACCATCAACAAAGGAGAGCTAACCATAGAAGTAAACATCTTCAACTTCGATGAAAGAATCTACGACCAGCAGATAACAATCTCCTTCGTAGAACGCATGCGCGACGAGAAGAAATTCAAAGACAAAGAAGCGCTTATCGAGCAACTGAAAGTCGATAAGGTGAATGCATTGAAATTGTTGGAATGAGATGAGTTACATGTTGCAAGTTACATGTTGCATGTTACATGTTCCTTACGGTTGATGAATGGTATATTGGTGTTTCAAAGGAAGGGTAGGAAAGGTTGGAAGGGTAGGAAAGGCTGAAAGCTCCGACACCTCGGAGTTGAATTGCCTGGTGATTGAAATATGATTGCATAACCTAAAAACCACGAAGTGGTTACATTTTTAGTTAATAACTAAAAGTGAAATTAGTTCCAAGCTTACCTGCCGGCTCGACTGCCGTAAAAATTAGTTTGAAGGCAGTAATTAAGGCATGGTTTCGTGTTAGGTGTTTCGTTGTGCAATAATTAGGTTTACAAAGAAAGGGCCGATTGGACACCTTTTCATTAGCGGGATGCTAAACCCTC
>PKTA01000121.1 GCA_002869365.1 Marinilabiliales bacterium
AATAGGGGAAATCTATACCCCAACTTATTATTTGCTTATATGTTGAATTGCCTTGAATTGTAGTGTCAACCGAATCATAAAACTCCTTATAGCCAAAGTCACTTTTCTCAGGATTTGGAATATTGTCCAGCCAACCGACGCTGCCATCTTTTTTGGCAATTTTTCCGTTAAGGCTCATGGCGATGTATAGTTTTGTTTTGCGCATTTTAGAATTTTCTTTGATGTATTATGGTAGATAAGATAATTTCTTACAATTTGCTAAACGTCACGTTACTAGTTAGTAATGGTAAAATAACAAACATAATACTACTTTTTCAATTTAATTCCATTCTTCTTAAGAATACTTAATAACTCAGGTAAGGCCTCTTTTGCCGCCTTAATTCCCAGATTATACATTTTATTATTGTCTTTTCCGCTCATTAATGAAATTCCATCAAGGTCTGGCATAATAATTATGTCGGCATACTTAAGGGTTTCATTATTAACATTATGAGTTGCTACTGAGTATGCTCTTTCAAAAACAGTTCTATAATTTTTTAATTCAACAACGGTATCTAAGGCCATAATATTAACGGCAATAATAACTTTTGGCTTAGCATCCATGGCTATACTAACAGGAATGCCGGCAAGCACTCCGCCATCTACAAAAGTAGTCCCATACATTTTTACTGGTTCAAATATACCTGGTATTGCGCAAGATGCATTTACTGATGGAGCAATTGGCCCTGCCCGTAAAGCAACCGACCTACCCTTTTCAATATCAGTTGTAACGGCGATATAAGGTATTTCTGTATTTTCTATTTCAGTAACTTTTAGATTATCGGTGAGATAATTTTGAAGTTTTTTGCCAGAAACAAAACCTTCCCGTGAACTGAATAGAGAGAAATCAAAAACATCCCTTGGTGAAGTTCCCAAAGCAAGAGGAACTAGTGAGTCGATATGCGGAGAATCAGCATACAATGCGCCTACCATACTTCCGGCACTTGTGCCAACAATTAGATCAATGGGAATTCCTTCATCCTCAAGCACTTTAATAACTCCTACATGTGCCATTCCGTGAAAAGCACCACCTCCCAAAACAAGGGCTACTTGTGGGGGTTCCTTTAATATCCTTGCCGGAGGTTGTTTAGAAGGAGAGTCGACAATCATAAATTTTTTAGAACATGAATTAAAAACCATTATGATGGCAACACCTAAAAGTAAAATTTGAAATATTTTTTTCATAGCATTCAGTTTTATTTCACTTACAAACTTAAGTTAAAATACTAAAATAAAATTTATAATAAGCACAATTAAATACAAACGGAATTGTATAAATCCTTTAGTGTCTGCGCAATTATCACCCTTGTAGAAATGTTTACGTCTTATTTATTTTGGTAGCAGTCAAAAGCATTATAACACAAATAGGTACTAAAATAATACTACATTTGTTTAACCGTAATAATTTTATTCAATTATAATCAATTTAAATCTTTGAATTAGATGAACTGATTTTCTCTTTTGATTCAGAACTTGAAATGAAGTTGGAAGAACAATATAATTTATATTTGTTGTGCTTTAAACCCAGTTTATGCAATAGGAAGTAAGGAACGAACTGAACTATTGCATAGTTAGGGTTAAATAGTAAAATTCAGTCAAATATACTTTATGAACAAGATTTATATAGTTATCAATAAATATGTTAAAAAGCATCAGAAATATTTACCAATAGCGTTTTTTATTGGTGGGTTTTTATGGGATAGTTTAACGCTAGGAAGGATTGATAGTTTAATTGATACTATTCTCTTGTTCTCCTACTTAGTAATTTTGAGTATCTCAATATATATGTATAATTTGGTTGATGATGGTAAATGGATTGGAACTAAAATTGAGAAATGGACTATTTATTTGCCGGAAGTTATTCAATTTTTTCTTGGCGGGCTAACCAGTGCCTTTGTTATATATTTCTCGAGGAGTGTGTCATTTACACGAACAGTTTCCTTTTTTGTAATTTTAATTTTTGTATTAATAGCCAATGAATTCTTAAAAGGTCGTATATCAAACAAATACTTGCAATTTAGTGCTTATCTGTTTGTATCATTTACTTTTTTCTCTTTTTTCATTCCTGTTATTCTATCTGACATTAATACAACCATATTTATAATATCTGGTATAATTAGTTTGATATGCTCATTTGTATTAGTTTTTATTACTTACTATACAAGTCCCTCTACTCGCAAAGAAATCCACATCGGCAAGATTAGTTTGTTATTAGTTTTAATTTACCTTTTAATTAATGTATTTTACTACTTCAGTTTAATTCCTCCTGTTCCTTTGGCTTTGGAGGAGGGTATTGTTGCATATCATGTTGATAAGAAGCAAGATAAATATGAGGTTAAATATGAGCCTTCCGATATGTTTGTCTTTTGGAGAAGTTATAATGATACTGTAAACTGGAACCCCGGAGATAGTATATTTATATTCTCGTCTATTTTTGCTCCCACCGACTTAAAGAAACCTGTTTATCACTATTGGGAGCAATACGATCTTGAATCAAAGGATTGGATTGTAAAAGATAGTATTCCTTTTGTTATTGAGGGTGGAAGAGATAATGGTTACCGGGGTTATACTTATAAATCAAATATAGTTAATGGTAAATGGCGGGTTAAGGTTTTAACAGAAGAAAAATTATTATTGGGAACAATTAAGTTTATTGTTGTAAAAAACAATTTAGATAATGAAGTTAAAACTAAAACAAAAGAATTTTAAACTTTTAAGTACTATTTCAATTGTGGTTAAACTCATTACTATTTAAAAAACTAACAACTTTTTCATTAACAATTTCAGTTTGATCAAAAGTCAGAAAATGGCCTGAGTTTTTTATAATTTCACATTTCACATTTTTTATCACATCTTTAGCTCTTTCTATAGACTCCTCATCATTAAATATGTCATGATCACCTACTAAAAGTAAAACAGGAACTTTTATTGAATTTAATTCTTCGTCAGCGAATGGTTGCATTTTCATTGTAAATTCGTTGAAAGGTGTTAGTTTGGTAGAGGCGTAAAACTGATCGATAAACAATGGGTTAATTCCGCCTACATCTACAGATAATGTTTTTAGCAGGTTCTCTGTATTTTCTCTTTTAGGATTTATGTTATAAATTATATTTCTTACCAGATCAAATCCGGGTTTAGCCCAATTTAATGCTTGCGCAGGACTAAGTAAAACAAGCTTATTTATTTTATCAGGCGATGAAATTGTGAATAATGTTGCCTGCCATCCGCCTTGAGAGATTCCTACTAAATTTACTTTTCCTAAATCCAGGTGTACTAATACTTCAGAAAACCAATTGTTTAAATCCTCCAAAGTTTTAATTTTTGCGTTTGAATTAATTTTTCCTGCATCCAGTATATAATCGATAGCATAAACACGATTATTATTACTAAATGATTTAATATTTGGATACCACATTGTAGAAGATGCGTTCATTCCATGCAGCAGTACTATTGGAATAGAATCTTTATTCCCACTTACAATTATGTGTGTAAGACCATAATTTGTTTCTATATAAAGTTCTACAAACGGTATATCCCAAAGTTCTAATGTTTTGTTGTATTTTTCTTCAAAACTACCATTGCCCGATGGGTTTTCCTGAGTGAAAGATTTAAACTCTTTTTGCAGTTTTTTTGTTTTTGATTGTTCATTAAATTCTCTAAAATTATTGCAAGATATAATTAGAGATATCATAATGAAAGCAACTACATATTTCATAAAGAATATTTATAAAATGCTAAATTAGGGTTTTAGTATTTAATTATTCAGGTTAGTTATTAACAAACAAAAAAGCCAACCCTAACGGCTGGCTTTCTGTACCCCTAACGGCTCAATTCTCCAGCTCTTTTTACACGAATACAATGGATTATGTATTATTTAAATGATGTGCTTATAAATAATAATATCATTCATAAGAC
>PKTA01000204.1 GCA_002869365.1 Marinilabiliales bacterium
ATAGTCGTAGCCCCATTCATTGGTGGTAAAATCATGACCGTATGCAATGATAGATTGATGCTCCATCCCCCAATAAGGGGCATGTGCCCAACCGTGTTTATCTGTACCATATGGAAAAGGTCCGCAAATTTCTTCCAGAAAATCAAATTCCTGCTGAAAAACATCCATATAATCTACTGCAGTTTCATAAACTTCGGGTAAAACCCAAAATTTAAAAGGAATATCGTTGCCAATGGTACTTTCATATTCATCTTCAATCAATAAAAAATCTGCGGCATAGAATGTTACATTATAGTTATTAATGGGAACTGACACAAACCAATTATAGGTTGATGTATTGTCGCCATTATCAACAAAACCTAAATACTGACCATTTGATACACACACCAAAGGATTTGGTACTGTTAAACTTATATTCATAGAATCTGGTTCATCCGATGGATGATCTTTGCAAGGCCACCAAATATCTCCACCCTCAAATTGGCAAACCACACCTAACCAATATTGACCATCTGATGTAGTGCTCCATACAAACCCAGCATCCCAAGGCGGACCCTGGGAAATTCTGGGTGCACCATTATAGTATATTTTACAACTAATAATGTCATCAGTATCAACATTTTCGGGAATATTAATTTCCAGAAGTTCGTTTTCATGACTATAACTTACCTGCTGAAAATTTGAATTGTTAATACTCATATCAATATTTGAAACAAGAAAAGCATCATCAAGATCCAATAGAAGAATATCGATGGGGTTGATAATGGTCACTTGACACAATAAGGACCCATCTATGGTTTGAGTCTCAGGGTCGATACTCAAATCTAAATAATAATAGGTCACATCGTAGGCTGCTTGTTCTGGTTTTAAAGGACCTCCAGAATCTGCAAAAGAAATATTCGAAAATGTGATTAGAATGAATGTGATTAGGAAAAATCGGAAGTGTGTTGCTTTCATAGTAATATTATTTTAAGTGTTAATTTTAAATTTTTATTAAATATTTTGTTTACAATTATTTCATTTTCAAGCCTTTAATTCCGTTAGCGATCTGCACACATTACTCATACCTCAACGCCTCCACCGGATTTCTTGTGGCTGCTCTCCAACTTTGCCAGTTTACAGTTAATAATGCAATACCCAAAGCCAACGCACCTGCTAATACAAAAATCCACCAACTTAATTCAGTTTTATAGGCGAAATTTTCAAGCCATTTATCCATGATATACCAGGCAATCGGGCAGGCAATTATATAAGCTAATGCTACCCACTTGACAAAGTCTTTATTGAGCATGATGAGTATTTCGGATATTTTAGCCCCGTTTACTTTTCGGATTCCTATTTCTTTGGTTTTTTTGGATACGGTATTCAATACCATTCCGAATAATCCCATTATAGTTAAAACAATAGCCAATATAGAGAATGCACTGATTAATTTGGCTTGATTTTGTTCCCTGACATAAAACTGGTTGATTTGCTCCTGAAGGGTATAAATAGACACAATTTTATCAGGTGATATTTCTTTGAATAATTTGGTAATACTTACTTTTATCTCTTCATCAGTTTCACCAGTTGTTTTAATGGCAAAAAGACTCATTTTATCCGGGTGTTGCTGAATGATAACCATAGGTTTAATGGAACTATGCATTGTATGTGCAGTAAAATCTTTAACAATTCCGTGTATAGGGAAACCATTGAAAATTTCACCTACTTTTAAATTATACATTAAAGCTGCTGATTCGTTAAAGATAAATTTATGTTGATTTTCATTGTATTCTCCAAAATAATCACCTTCAATCAGTTCAATATTTAATAGTTCAGCCATACCTTTTCCCATAATTAAACCATCAAATACGATTTCCTCGTTACTCTCAGGATTTCTTAAGCGGACTGGTAAAGTCCAGTTATAGGGAGGAATAAATGTGGACCCTGCAGTACGGATTACACCGGGTAGTTGTTTAACATGATTGTCTATTACATCAAATTTTTGTGAGAGTTCCGGGGTGTTTAATTCACAAATCATCACATTCTCTGGATTGATAGCAGTAAAGTTGTTTAGGGAATAATCGATTTGCTTTTTCAAGACAAGAACTCCAACTATTAATATGATAAATATGGCAAAATGGAAACTAAGAAATGAGTTGCTCCATTGTTTTGTCTTTGGGAGGCTTGATTTTCTTTTGCTTAAAAGTAGTACAGGTGAAATTCTGGAAATTTTTATTCCAACAATAAAACCTGAAAATGACCCTGTTAGCAATGGTATTAGCGCTAGTAGCGGAATAGTATACCAAAGTGAGAGAATTTGACTATCAAGAGTTCGTCCTAAGGTACTGTTAATAAAAGGCATGCCTTGCATAATAACGAATACTGCAGGTATTAAACTCAAAAATGATATGATATTTGCTTCTAAAAGCATCTGTTTACGTATGGATGAAGTATAAGCACCTAAAGCTTTCTTTACACCAAATTCTTTTAGGCGTCCCTCCATTTTTGCTTTGGTAAGAAAAATATAGTTGAAAACGGAAATAATTAGAATAAAAATTGCAATTGCTATATAATAGTTCAACTCGTTCGCATTTCCTCGTCTTGAATAAACATCAGTTATTTCTTCAGATTGTAGATACACATCGGTTGCTGCCTGTAAGCTGAAAGTTTTTTCTTTTTTCGATTCAGATTCAAATCTATCACTGTATTTTTGAAGTTGTTCAGTTACATCACCGGCATTAGATTTTGCGTTTATTTTTAAGTAAGTAATGCAAACATCTCTTTCCCAGTTTGTTTTGAAGGTTACAACTTCAGAACCATACTCACCAAGTCGCTTTTCTTGTGTCCCCAGAAATTCATCAATCAGATTCGTATGAGAAACAAAGTTTGGTGAAAGGGATGAATTGGAAGGAAAATCCTTGAAAATTCCACAAACATTCAGATTGATAAATTCGTTGTTTAAACGCACTTCGAGAATCTGATTCATAGCATTCCCATCGGGAAAGTATTTCTTGGCCATTTTTTCTGAAATCGCCACTTCATCTCTCGACTCAGCAGTTTTTCCAATTATGAATTCAATACCTAAAATATTAAAAATAGAAGCATCGGCACATGCAAAGCGATTCTCTTCTATAATATCATTATCACTTAAGCGAATTTCAAATTCTCTACTTTGATAATATCGGAAAAATTCATCTACTGAAGGGATATCATTTTTAGCAGTTTCTCCAAGGATAAATGGTGTAGTACTATTGGTGCCATGAATTACTCTGAAAACCTGATCATTTTCGGGGATATACTTATCAAAGGAATTCTCATGCATGTACAACATCAATATCAGAATAATTGACCCTAATCCAATGCCCAGCCCAAGTATACTTACAAGTGATTGTACTTTGTTATTAAGTATACTTTTTAATGCTATTTTTAAATTTATATATAGTCTCATTTTTTATATTATTCATATCTAAGTGCTTCCACCGGGTTTCTGCGTGCGGCTTTCCAACTCTGCCAGCTAACAGTTAGCAAAGCAATTGCAAAAGCCAATAAGCCCGCAAGGGCAAAAATCCACCAACTTAGTGTTGTTTTATAAGCAAATCCTTCAAGCCATTTATTCATGGCATAGTATGAAACCACTACTGCAAGAATAAATGCAATGCCTACCCATTTTATAAAGTCTTTGTTTAGCATCATTAATATTTCCGAGATTGTGGCTCCATTTACTTTTCGAATGCCAATTTCCTTTGTTTTCTGAATGGCCAGATATGAAACCAGACCCAACAGTCCAAAACAAGATATCAGAATTGCTAAAATGGTAAACAGACCAATTACTTTTGCCAATCGTTCTTCTGATTTATATTGCGCATTGAAGGATTCTTCGAGGAAGAAATATTCAAACGGAATTTCTTTGTTG
>PKTA01000027.1 GCA_002869365.1 Marinilabiliales bacterium
ATGATTTACTATCCTTTATCAATTTTAATGATGGCAGGTATTAGAGAAATATTAATAATCTCAACTCCCGAAGACTTGCCAAACTTTGAAAAGCTATTTGGTGATGGTAAAGAGTTAGGCTTAAGTTTTTCTTATAAAGTACAAGAAGTTCCAAATGGTTTGGCGCAGGCATTTGTTTTAGGAGAGGAGTTTATCGGAAATGATAGTGTTTCATTGGTTTTGGGCGATAATATATTCTATGGCAGCGGTTTACAAAAGTTATTAATGGATAATGTCGAGCCTGAAGGAGGAGTTGTTTTTGCATATCACGTTAGGGATCCTGAAAGATATGGTGTAGTTGAATTTGATGATAATTTCAAGGCTATTTCAATTGAAGAGAAACCAAAAAATCCTAAATCTTCATTTGCTGTTCCGGGATTATATTTTTATGATAACTCGGTTGTTGAAGTGGCAAAAAATATAAAGCCCAGTCAGAGAGGGGAATATGAAATTACCGACGTGAACAAATATTACCTGGAAAGAAATAAACTAAAGGTTGGCCTTTTAAGCAGAGGAACTGCCTGGCTCGATACAGGTACATTTTCATCTTTAAATCAAGCATCTCAATTTGTTGAAGTATTGGAAGAACGACAAGGATTAAAAGTTGGTTGTATTGAAGAAATTGCTTTTAAGAAAGGCTTTATTAATGCTGAGCAACTTGAAAAAATTGCACAACCATTACTTAAGAGTGGTTATGGTGTTTATTTGATGGATTTACTTAAATAAAAAAATACATGCATAGTTTTGATGAGTTGCTTGCCTATTTTGAGGATAATTTAAAGGAACAAAAATTTATTAACGAGCCTGAAGAGTTGTATGCTCCCATCAGTTATACCCTGGCTCTTGGCGGGAAGAGGATAAGACCTGTTTTAACTTTAATGGCATGCGACATTTTTGGAGGAAATTATAAAGATGCACTACCTCAGGCTATAGCCATCGAAATGTTTCATAATTTTACCCTTATCCATGATGATATTATGGATAATGCTCCAATTAGAAGAGGCAGAGCAACTGTATATAAAAAATGGTCGCCTAACATAGCTATCCTTTCAGGAGATACTCTTTTTGCATATGCTTATCAATTTGCTCAGAAAGCAGATAAAAATATTGTACAGGATATTTTGAGTGTGTTTAATAAAACAGCAATTGAGGTTTGTGAAGGCCAGCAATATGATTTAAATTTTGAAACCCGAAATGATGTAAGTGTTGAAGAATACGTTAAAATGATTCGACTTAAAACCGCTGTATTGTTTGGGGCTAGCTTAAAAATTGGATCAATCATTGGTGGAGCAGATAAAGATGAGTCGGAAAAACTTTACAATTTTGCCTTAAACATTGGATTAGGTTTTCAATTAAAAGATGATTTATTGGATACTTTTGGAGATGAGAGTATTTTTGGGAAAAAAACGGGTGGGGATATACTCACAAATAAAAAGACTTTTCTGTTTTTAAAAGCACTTGAACTGGCTGAAGAAGATACTAAAAAGCAATTATTGAAATACTACTCATCAACTGAATATAATGATGAAGATAAAATTGAAAGGGTTAAATCAATATTTTCAAAACTAAGTGTTGATACTATAACAGAAACCGAAATTGACAAGTATTTTAAGGATGGTATTAAATTTCTTGAAAGCATGAATATTAGCCGCGAGAACAAAGATGAACTATATAAACTTGCATTTAAAATGATTCACCGCAGCAACTAACTTATTGTTCATTAATCTCTTCCAGTTTCGCACTTAGATTTTCCCAGTTTTTATATACAGATGCTATTTTACTTGTGAGTTCATCATGGTGTATAAATAATTTACCTGATTTAAAATCTTCAGAAAACTCATCAGGTTTGGCAAGTTTTTCATTTATCTTTTCCAATTCTCCTTCAAGTTTTTCTATTTCTTCTTCACATTTATTTATTTCCTTATTTATTTTTCTAATCTGCTTTTCTTTTTCTTTTTTATTTTCCCAGTTAATTTTATTAGCCGAATCATTTTGATTGCTTTGATTAGTTTTATTGGAAGATATTATTTCGTTTTGTTCTTCTTGCTTTTTATTAAGGAAATATTGAATATCCCCAAGGTATTCTTTAACGCCATGGTTTTTGAATTCAAGACATCTATCGCTCAATCCCTGAAGAAAATCTCTGTCGTGTGAAACTAAAATAATTGTTCCGGAATACTGGAGAAGAGCATCTTTCAATATATCTTTAGAAAGTATATCGAGGTGATTTGTAGGCTCATCCAAAAGTAAGAGGTTTGTTGGTGTCATTAAAAGTTTAACCAAAGCAAGTCTGGATTTTTCACCTCCGGAGAGTATGCTAACTTTTTTATCAATATCGTCACCCTGAAATAAAAATGCTCCCAAAATGGATTTTATCTTAGTTCTGATATCACCAACTGCAATATTATCAATGGTTTCAAAAACTGTAAGTTTGGGGTCGAGCATATCCCAGATATCCTGTGAGTAATAACCTAAAATAACATTATGGCCAATCTTTAATTCTCCATCATAATCAATACTATTATTTATAATTTTGGCCATTGTGGATTTACCTTCCCCATTTTTACCTACAAGTGCAAGTTTTTCACCTCTTATAATTTTACTATTAATGTTTTTAAAAACCAGTTTATCACCATAATATTTTGTGATATTATTTGCTTAAATTACAACTTTACCACTTTTTTGTGCTTCAGGAAAACTAAAATGAATACTCCTTGTATCTCTCTTATCAATTTCAATGCGATCAACTTTATCGAGTTGTTTTACTCTCGATTGTACTTGCTTTGCTTTACTGGCTTTATATCTGAATCGTTCTATAAATCGTTCTATTTCCCTAAGTTCTTTTTGCTGATTCGAAAATGAGGCTTCCAGTTGTTCCTGCCTTTCCTCTCTTAGCCTTATATATTCTGAATATATTACTTTGTAGTCGTGGGCTTTACCCATATTTATTTCAATGGTTCTGGTACTGAGTTTATCAAGCAACGTTCTGTCGTGGGAAACTAATACAACTGAGCCATTATATGATTTTAAATAATCTTCCAACCATTGAATTGATTCAATATCGAGATGATTTGTCGGCTCATCAAGCAGTAGTAAATCAGGATTAATTAATAGAAGTTTAGCTATTTCCACTCTCATTCTCCAACCATGACTAAATTCGCTCAGCATTCTATCAAAATCAGTAGGCTTGAAGCCTAGTCCTTTTAAAATAACTTCCGCTTTCCCATTTAGTTTGTCAGCATCTAATATCATTAATTCATGATTGATAAAGTCTATTTCATCAATTAAATTAAGATATTCCTTGCTTTCATAATCAGATCTTATACCTAACAGTTTTGTTAATTCTTCAAGCCTGGCTTTCTTTTCATCAATAAAAGAAAGAACATCTAAAGTCTCTTTTATTACAGTATTATCAGGGTTAGTATGCATTTCCTGTTTTAGATAGCCTATTTTAAAATCTTTTGAGGTAACCACCTCACCAGAGTCAGGATTAAGTTCTCCTGCAATTATATTTAATAGTGTAGATTTCCCTGCACCATTTTTGCCGGCAAAACCAATTCTTTCCTTTTTTGAAATATTAAAACTAATATTATCAAAAAGGATTTCTCCTCCAAATTCTTTACTAATATTATTTAATGATACCATATTTTGCAAAAATAGTTAAAAACAAAAGGGGCAATCAGTCTTTCGACCAATTGCCCCTTTTTATAGTATTACTAGTGTTTAAAACTTTAGTGTGTTATTTGGAAATAACTACACGCTTGGTTACAACACCGTTTGTTGTTTCTACTTTTACTATATAAACGCCATTCTCGTAAGAGGATGTGTTCNAGAGGATGTGTTCAAGGTAACAGAAGTCATATTGTTAACTTCACTCTCATATACTACCTGGCCTACATAGTTGATAACAGTTAATCGTGTCATCTCTTGAGTAGAAGTTACGGTTACATTGTCCGTTGCAGGATTTGGATATAAGTTTGTTAACATTGCATCAGGATTGTTGATGCCTGTTACAAATACATATACAAAATCATCAACTTCATTCGGTGCCATTGCTAAGCCTGGTGCTGACTCACATGCGTCAGTTGCACTTGCCCATGTTGCAGTTACCTGATAGTAATATCCTTTTTGAATATCTACTGCAGGTACTGCATCAAAGTAACAATAGGCTAATTGTCCTTCTACATATGCTACCTGATCATATAATTCATATGATCCTGAGCCTTCTTCCATTCTGTAAATGTTAAAGCCTGTGAATTCACGATCTGAATTATCGGTAAACTCTACTGGGGAATCTTTCATCTCGCCACGTACTAATGTACCTTCGCTCTGATATGGAGTCTCT
>PKTA01000114.1 GCA_002869365.1 Marinilabiliales bacterium
AAAATGGCAAAAAGATTTGAGAAGGATAAAAATTGTTTTCTTCCAGGATAATAATGGAAATGGTGAACAGGATAATTTTGAAGAGGGAATTCCAAATGTTAAAGCACGACTTTTACTGGTTAATTCGGCAGATCAAAGTAGAAATAACAATCTTCATGTTGATCTTACTTTACTTTCTAACGATAAAGGAAGTGTTGTATTCAGCAGAATTCCGATGGGCTTTTATGACCTTACAATAACGCCTCTTCAGGATCAGAAGGAATATTTTTATGTAAGTAAAACTGCTGAAAATATTGAGGTTACAAAAACAGATGTTATGTATGTTCCTTTTCAAAAAGCATCTAAAATTAAGGGGGAAATTGAAATTAGTCAGAGGAAATACTCTCTCGATAGTGAAAAAATAAGAGATCTTGCAAACATCAAAGTAACTGCCTATAATCAGGAAGGAAATACTTATTCTGCATTTACTCAGCAAGACGGTAGTTTTGTACTTTATGCTCCTGCAAACAATGTTTATTTCCTGAGAATATCTAATGTGTTTGGTGAAAACTTTAGAATATTACGTAACGATTTGAGAGTAGAACTGCCTGATGCAGAATATGTTGTTTTTAAAATAGTAGAAAAGAACAGAAGAATTAATTTCAAACAGGCAAAACCAAAAGATACTGAAGAGAAGCAACCGCAGAAACTTAAAATATTACCTGGTAAAATTTATAAGAATGAACAGGAACGTTTAGACGAGCAAAGTCCTATACCAGAGTTTAATATAAAAACTAAACCTGCAGAAGAAGTAGTTGTTGAGCCCGGAAAATTCTACGTTTATGTGTCAAAAACTAAAGATTATTCAGCTGCACGTGGAATTGTAAAATTAATGAGGGAAAACGGAGTACTATGTCGAATAGCATCACAAAAAGATAGCGATGAACTCCTGATTTTCACCAATTTCTATTCCAATAAAAATGAAGCAAAAGAAGAGATTAAAAAACTTAAGGCTTCCGGAATTAAAAAAGCTGACATTTACGAATCTAAATAAATAATAATTAATCTTCCCCTTCCCCCGGGTTTTAACCCGGTGAAAATAAATATCACAATTATTTGTGTATTTTAGATTTAAATTAAAAAAATCAAATGCAAAAATATATCGCCATTCTGAGAGGCATTAATGTGGGTGGTCATCGTAAAATATTAATGAAAGATTTGCGCGACCTCTTACAAAAATTAAACTTTGAAAATGTTCAAACATATATACAAAGTGGAAATGTAATTTTCGAGTTTGATGATAAAGTAAGTAAACCAGATATTGAAAATCAAATTACAAATTCCATTAAAACAAAATATGGTTTTGATGTTCCGGTTATTGTGCGAAAAGAAAATGACTTGTTTGAAATACTAAACTCTAACCCTTTCATTAAAAGCGATGATTTTGATATAAATAGACTAGCCATTACTTTTTTAGGAGAAATACCTGCAACAGACAAAGTTACTCTAATCGAACAAATTGATTTTAGTCCTGATAAGTTTAAAATTATTGGCAATAATGCCTTTGTTTATTGCTCGGGTAAATACAGCGAGTCGAAAATTACAAATCAGTTTTTTGAGAATAAGTTGAAAACAAATGCTACAACTCGCAATTGGAAAACGATAAAAAAACTTTGCGAATTGCTTGAAAAATAGCACTTAAATTCTGTACTTTTTTATACAAAACACTTAAATTTGTGGTATGAAGTTTTTCGATTATTTCAAATCATCAAATAAGGGAAATCCTGACGGTTTTAATCTGGTTTTGAGCGGAGGTGGAGCCAGAGGGGCCATACATTTAGGAGTATTGAAGGCTTTTGATGAAAACAATATTAAAATTAATGCTGTTTCCGGAACCAGTATTGGTGCAGTGGTTGGATCATTGTATTGCGCAGGTGTAAAACCGGATGAGATAAAAGAAATTATGAAAAGTAGCAGGTTTGCAAATATTTTTCAACTTTCACTTAGAAAAGGACTTTTGAAAATGACAAAACTAAAAAAAGCCCTTGCTGAACTTATACCGGTTAACGATTTTAACTCTCTGAAAATCCCATTTTATTGTTGCGTTAGCAATCTGGATTCAGGAAAATATGAAATTAAAAATAGTGGTGAACTCTCGAAAGCGGTTTTGGCTTCAGCATCAATTCCCATAATTTTTGCTCCGGTGGAAATACATAATAATCACTATGTTGATGGTGGTTTGTTAAACAACCTGCCCGTAGATCCATTTAAAGGAGATAAAAATGTAATTGGGATTCACGTTAACAAACAAACATATAATGGCGCTAACAACATGCGCGGAGTGGCTGAAAGAGTATTTACACTCATTAGTAAACAGTCGGTGGATAAAAATCGTAAGCATTGCCAGTATTTTATAGAGCCAATTCTTGAAAAGAGTTATAATGTGCTCGATTTTGGTAGTACACAGGAACTTTTTGATATTGGTTATAAAGAAGGAATCAGGTTTGTAAATCAACTTAAGGCAAAAGTTTAAATATCAAATATTTCTAAAAAAGCACTATCTAAACCTATTAATAATCTATCAAATTAATTTGGTTAAAAAATTTAAATCAGTTATATAAATTTATAAAATGAAATATGTTTTCTTAGTTTTAGTTTCGGTTTTTTCTATTGCGATTGCTTATGGCGAAAGCAATGATAAATCTTCAAAGACATTTAAAATTGAATATAAATATATCCGAAATGGAAAAGTAAGCGATAATGGAAATTATGGATTTATTTTTAAAGATGGCATTGCTTTTCTATCGGGTAAAGATGATAAAATCAGAAGTTTTATCGACTACAACAAAAGGCAAAATGTAAATATTATTTCCTATAAAGATGAGCTTTATAAAAAGGTAAAACATTTTGATTCGCTCATAAACCCAGATTTTGGTGATAAAACAGAAAACATATTGGGTTATAAATGCAACTACGCCTCATTCAATTATTTTTCAAATAAAATTGAAGTGTGGTATACCATCGAAACAGAAGCAAAAGGTTCGCCATATAGTAGTTATTTACCAAATGAGAACTCACTTGTAATGAAAGTTTTGGTAAATGGTGGTAGCGGTATAATTGCTGATACAATATATGCTATTCAGGATCAGAAAATAATCTTCCCGGAAAACCGGGCAAAGGAAATAAGTGATTCCGAATTTGAAGAACTAAAAATCCTTTCCCGATACAAAAGTTTAACTGTTTTCGACAATGATACCATAAACTTTGACCCTTCAATTAAAAAAGGTGATGCCACAGATACAGCAACAAATGTTTGTTATCATTTTTCCAAGGGAAGTATAATTATGAAAAAAATTGTTTTACCTGAGGAAGTTGAAAACGATTGGGGAGTATTTGCAAAATTATCATGCAAATCGAATGGAGATGCATACGACAGAACGGGTTCAGTGTTCATGATAAATCCTGATAAAAGTAAAAATAATATCCTTAATGCCTTAAGAGATAGTATTGATCAACTTCCGGTTTTTACTGACAATAATGGCAAAAATTATCAGGGAATAATAGCGTCAAATAACTATGAACCACCTGTGGAATTAATGCGCTTTTTCACCACTTTTGGTGTGAATCATTTTAATTCTTTAAGAGAAATTAATAATTACCCTTGGGAGAAAGTTGCTGAATATAAGCAAGATATAAGCACAATTATGCCATTGGAAAACGATACCCTATGGGTAGGTGTTTTTATTGGAAATTATGATAAAGGAGGTCATATTGTAAGTTTGGAACTTGATTTTTATCCATCATATAGCGATAACGACTCAACTCAAAAATATATAAAACCTTTGTTTAATACTGTAAACATTATGGAGATGTCGGGACAGAACTATGGTCGGTTTTTCAATAATGATACCTTAAGAGTAGAAATAGAGATTCCCGAAAATCTGCAAAACCCACAACTTATTTATACTTCTACAGGCCATGGTGGATGGGGCAATGGTGATGAATTCAATCAAACTTTAAATGAAATATTTGTGGATGGTAAATCTGTTTTCAGTATAATTCCATGGAGAACCGATTGTGCTACTTATCGTATGCTTAATCCGGCTTCCGGTAATTTTAGTAATGGAATGTCATCGAGTGACTTAAGTCGTTCTAACTGGTGCCCCGGAAGTCTAACACCTCCGTATATTATTAATTTAGATGATGTTACACCCGGGAAGCACAAAATCGAAATAGTAATTAATCAAGGCCCTGATGAAGGGAATAGTTTTAATCACTGGAGTGTTAGTGGTGTTTTAATTGGAGATATAAAATAGGTCAAACAATTTAAACAGAATAATTTGACTGATTTAAACAAGATTTTTTCAGAATTAATATATACTTCTAAACTTCTAAGAAAGTAATGCAAGAGTTTCCTTTTTTATGGTATTCCTTCTGCCAGAACTAAGTTTTAGATTGTCTAATATTCCAAAATCATCCTTTAACTGACTACATAATACAATATCTTTTTCCAGTAGAAACTGTTTTTCATTTTTTCGTAATGAAGATAAAGAGGTTATGGGATGATAACCCGAGCGGTCAATCCAGTCTTTCAAACTATTTCCAGCAGGGTAATCCCATGAAACAACTTTTAAGCCTACACATTTCCCAAAGGTTTCAGCATCGTTGGTGAAACGGGTATTGGTTACTATCATTCCTTTGTAAATCATATTATCTTTTTCGCTTTCAGCCCATTGTCCGCTAACATCCAGAAAGCGCGATTGTATATATAATGCAACTTTTACATCGCTTTTTGCCTTGCTATCGCTGTGAAACTTACATTCCACCATATACTTTTTATTCCCTTTTTGGGCAATAACATCAACTTCATGTTGAACACATTTACCCAGTACAATAACCCCTGATTGGGTTTGATAACCATCAGCCTCAAAAAGTTTAGCAATAAATTTCTCGAAGGGAAATCCGGTGGGACCTAATTCAGCAATTGCTCTTTTCAAACGGTATTTACCGGCAATTCCACGAGCATGTTTTCTAAGAAAAGAATATGCAATACGATATATCTTTTTTGTGCTGATACCGTCATGAAGCAAAGGCTGTAAATGGTTTATAATATTATTTATATCTGCCTTGGATGCTCCCGAATTTCTTAAAGCATTAGCAAGTTTTTCTTCTTCGAAAGGAACTAAATCACCATTACCTTTCCTAACTTTTATGTTGTTGTCTTCCATTATCGCATAAATCCAACAAGTTTATCGTAATCCGACTTTTCCATACTGTGATGAACACCTGAAATTTTATTCTTATTATATTGTTCCAGAAGGGCTGTAGCATCCTTTTCTCCCAGCCCAATATCCGACAACCTTATTGGAGATTGGAGTCTCACGAAAGTTTTCTCCAATTCACTAATGGTATCTTGCACATTATCAACACCAAACAACGCTTTTCCCAATTTAATAATCCTTTCGGGAATTTTGTCACTATGAAGTTTTATCCATGCCGGGTAAGCAATACTAAGCGTGGCACCATGGGCTGTATCGAACAACAATGAAATTTCGTGCCCCATTGAATGCACGCCCCAATCACCGCTAAATTTTCCATAAACAGTAAGTCCGTTTAGTGCTAGTGTTGCATCAAGCATAATGGCCTCTCTCAATGAGTAATCATCAAGATTATTCAGTAGTTTCTCACCATGATTTATCGCATCTTTAATAATTGCAAATGTAATTTCATCTATTACTGCTGGCTCGCCTTTGCCAAAATATGCTTCCAGCGAATGTGCTATAAGGTCGATAATGCCATAAGCCGTATAATCTTTGGGAACAGAAATTGTAAAAGCAGGATCGAGAAATGATTACGCAGGAAAACTTAGGGGATGCACATATCCAATTTTCTGACCGCTATCGTGATTTTGTAAAACTGCTGCTGCATTCATTTCCGTTCCGGTTGCAGCCAGAGTTAAGATATTCAATAAAGGAAGATTTTTTAATGGCTGCTCTTTATGTGTCATAAACAGCCAGGGATCAGTATTATTTGCTATTCCAAGCCCTACCATTTTGGCAGTATCAATAACACTACCTCCACCTAAGGCAACTATCATATCTACTTTATTTTCAAGGCCAAGATTCATCGCCTTGCGGGCATCTTCAATTAATGGATTCGGCTTTATGCCGGAAAACTCAACTATTTCCATGCCTGCTTCAACCAACTGATTTTTAACAATATCGTAATATCCATATTTCTTCACCGAACCTTTACCATAAATAAAAAGTACTTTTTTTCCATAGGCAGAGGCTGCTTTTCCCAGTCCGTTTACCACGTCTTTTCCAAAGTGAAGTTTTACAGGATTATATGCTACAAATTTTTCCATTTTTTATTTTTTTCAAATTAATATTTTCCTAGCGTTTTCTCATAAGACAAACCCAAATTCTGGAAGGTTTTTCCATATCACTACCAAAATAACTTGCCCTTATTGCTAGAATTTTGAAGAAGGGCTCAATGGCAGATACTACTTCCGTTGCTGATCTTAGCGGTGGTCCCGGTTCAGTTTTTTCTCCATCGCTACTTCCAATAAGCGATAGCCAAAGACCATCATCAGTTAAAGTGTTTGATATTTTTTCGGCATGTATTTTCCTTTCGGTTAAATTATCATTACCATGAAAAACACCTCTGTCGAATACAAAATCATAATTTTTTCGTGGAAGTTCTTCGTTGAGAAAATCGAAAACCGTAAAATCGGGTTTATCTTCCAGGTCACTCGAATTTTCCTTTGCCATTTCAATAGCAATTGGTGATACATCAATTCCTTTTATGCTAAAACCCTTTTGTTTTAGCCAAATGGAATCAACACCGGTTCCGCAACCTATTTCGAGTGCATTACATGGTTTTATGGGCCAGTTTTCAACCATTTCAACAAGATTAAAATCAGGATTTTTATGCACCCAAGGCATAAACCCATTTTCATAATGGTTAATAAATCTTTCTTGTGAATTCATTTTTTCTGGCTTTTATTATACGAAAATATGAAATAATAGAGCATGCTTTTAATACTTAATAAATATTAAGAAAATAAACAGCAATGGAATGATGCAAGAAAAATGCTGCTACCGAAGCCCCTTAACTCTGGGAATACCTGCAACAAAATCTTTCAGATAATAGGGTTCGAAATATGCAACATCCTCAAAATCTTTTTCTCTGAATTTATGTTCTGACAATTGTCCCATATATGATGAACTACAATGGAAATCATTTAAAATAATAGCATTGGGATTTTTTCCTAATATTTCAGCACATTTTGGAGCGCCATCACCACCAAAAACAATTTTATGATTCTTGAATTCTTCCTGGAAGGAATTCTCATCAATAATCTCAGCTAAAATTTTCCTGTACATACTCAGGTCAGGAGAGTAAAGAGCAGAATAAACTTCCATTCTGCGGGCATCAATCATTGGGCAGAATAATGTATCACTAATATCATCCGATTTCATTTGTGATATCATGCCTGCTGCCATGGCCTCGAGAGTAGTAATGGCTATCAAAGGTTTATCCAGTGAATAACATAAGCCTTTTGCTGTGGATACACCTATCCGGAGGCCGGTATAAGAACCCGGACCTTTACTAACTGCTATGGCATCTAATTCTTTAAAAGCATAGGATTGCTCACTTAAAAGTTGCTGGGCAAAAATTGTAAGCAATTCAGCATGAGAATTTTTAGTGTGCGATTCCTTAACCGCTTCTGTTTTTCCATCAATTGAAAGCGAAACAGAACATACCTGTGTGGAGGTTTCTATGTTTAATATAACTGCCATTAATCTTCAACTTTAAACAACTCTTCTTTATCTACTTTTTCAACTTCATCGTTGTTTTTCAAAGTTTTTGAAACCGCTCTGTAAGGAGAAACTATTACTTCTTCACCTGCTTCAATTCCACTAATTATCTGAATATATGTATTATCCTGTATTCCTGTTTCAACTTTTTTAAGTTTTGCAATACCGTCAACATATACAAACACAAACTCCATTACCTCCTCATTTTCTTCAGCGGCAGTTTCGTCTTTGCCTTTACTTTCCTCTCTTCTTTCCCTGAATGTTTTTATACGTCCTGTAGTATCGGCACGTGTTGTAACTGCCTGAATAGGAACTGTAAGAATATTTGGTGCCGTTTCGGTTTGAATTTCAACAGTTGCCGACATTCCCGGTCGGAAAGGAGATTCTATAGCACTTTTCTTATTTATTAAATTTTCGTATGATGATTTAAGCATCATAATTTTTACATCGAAGTTTGTTACCTGGTCGGCACTCACACCTACAGTATTTGCAGAAGTAGCAATTTCGGTAACTATACCTTTAAATTCCTTATCGAGATAGGCATCAACTTCAATAATTGCAGTATCGTAAAGTGTAACTCTAACTATGTCATTTTCATTAACTTCAACATTAACTTCCAGTACATCAAGATTTGCAATACGCATAATTTCTGTTCCTGCCGAGAATTGTGACGCTCCGGTTACCCTTTCACCAACTTCAACACTAAGTTTTGAAACTGTTCCATCATTAGGTGCATAAATACTTGTTCTATTGAGATTTTCCCTTGCTTCTTTTACCGAAGCACGGGCACTGCTAACCTGAAACTGACTTGATTTATAGTTTTCTTCAGCTGCAGTTACATCGGCTTTTGCAACTTCATAGGCAGAGGTTGCAGCATCGAAATCGGATTGAGAAATTACATCTTTTTTGAAAAGAGTTTTACTCCTTTCATAATCCAGCTTGGCTCTGGTAAACTGCGAATTGCTTTGTGCCAACCTTGCTTTGGCATTAGCTTCATTGGCCTGAGAGGTTTTTAGAGCAGCCTCTATCTTTTCGTAAGTGGAGATATAAATTTCAGGATCTATTTTCGCCAACTTTTGACCTTTCTCCACATAATCGCCCTCTTTTACAAATAATTCCACAACCTCACCTGAAATATAGGGACTAATTTTAATGTCCTTTGCCGGCTGTATTTTACCATTTGCCGACACTGTTTCCACCAGAGTTCTTAACTCTGCGGTTTCGGTTGCCACTTTGGTTGCTTTTGAATTTTTACCTTTTTGTATAGCAAGTGCTATAAGTATTACGAGTACTACGGAAATTGCAACAATTATCCATATCTTTTTTTTGCCGGGCTTTACCATATTATTTATTTTATCCTGTATTAATCCGTAAAATTAATAGTAAATAATTTAAGATGATAGTTTTTCTGAAATTATTCTGAAATACTTGCAATATCAGTTAATGTTAACTGTTTTCCCAGATAGAAGTCAAGGATTTTTGTTTTGAAGATATAATCGAATTTGGAAGAGGATAGATCTGATTCGGCATTTGCCAACTGTATTTTAGCAACATTATAATCGGTAGCATTAACCATACCTACATCGAATTTCTCTTCGGTATATTTGAAAGATTCTGCCATAGCTTCAGCAGATTTTTTACGTGCCAAATATGTTTGATATGCCCCTAATGCATCGGCATAAGCCGACTCAATATTTTTTCGTAAAGCATCCTTTTCAAGTTGAAGATCAATTTGAGTACTTTCTACAAAGATCTTGGATTTCTTAACATTATTGGAAACTTGATATCCGTTAAAAATGGGTATTGATAAACCTATTACCACAGATGCATCGCGATTGTCGACTAACTGATCACTAAAAGGCCTTGTATCGCTGTTAGGGTCAGTAAAATCTTCTAAAATTTGATCAGAATAAAGTGTGCCAAAACTACCAGATGCAAAAATTCGCGGACTACGTGCTCCTTTTGACATTGCCAGTGTTCTTCCAGCACTTTGAAGTTTTAATTCAGCACTTTTAATTTCAGGCATCAATGCAACAGATTTATTATAAATCATTTCTGCCGGTAATAAACTTGGCGAAGCAGTTATTTCTAATTTGGGTTTTTCAATATCAAACTCTTTGGAGGCCTCTAAATCCAATAACTGCATTAAATCGAGATAGGCCAGCATAAGTTTGTTTTTATTTGATACTAAAGTGGCCTCTTCAGAAGCGCTTTGTGCTTCAATATCATATAAATTTCCCTTTGCAAGGGCACCTGCATCAACCTGTTTCTTAGTCCTGGCAATTTGTTCCTTGGATATGTCAACTTGTCGTTGTGAGTTATTTACCAACTCTATATTAAAAAGTATTAACAAATATGCTGAAGCTACATTTAACGACATATCATTTCTAAGTTTATCAGAGTCGTATTTTGCTGCTAAATAATCAAACTGTGCCTTTTTAATGGTATTTACCTGCTGCAAACCATTGAATAAAGTTACATCAGAACTTACATTAAAATAGGTACTTTGTTTTTGCTCCGTCACATATATATTTGTATTAAGGTCAGGAGAACGTCCCCACCCGAAATTTTGTGATGTAGAGGCATTTACATTAGGTAATACGCCTAACTTTGATTGTAATAAATCGTGATTAGCGGCTTCTACATTCAACTGGCTTTGTTTAATATATAAGTTGTTTTCGTAGGCATATGCAATGCATTCTTCCAATGTCCATTGCTTTTGTGCTAAAATGGCAACACTAAAAAATAATAGCCCGAAAACTATTAAGAGAAATAAACCTTTTCTATTCATTATATTAGTTTTTTGGTATTAATGTGCTTATGTTATCCAAAAACATGCCACAAATATAACTTATTGGAATTCAACATAATACTTAATTTATGTTAAATTATTCACAATTATTGTTGTCCAAAATAAAACAGGCATGTTCGTAATCGGGCAATTAAGGTTTACCAATAAATTATTCCAGCCAACTAAATTCTTTTACAATATCAACAATAATCCTCAATAATCAACAATATAAAGTCGAATAATAACGGATAAATTTATTCATTTAGTGCATTATCATTTGAACAAATAATACTTTTGCAGAATAAGTTTTAACAATGCGAATCATAAATTTAGTATTTCTGGTAGTAATTTCTATAACACTAGGTTCCTGTAAGAAGGATGTTGGTGATTGTTTTAAAAGCACTGGTAAAATTACATCTGAGTGGCGCGAAGCAGGCAAGATAAAGAATATAATTCTCCACAACAATATTAACCTCACCCTGGTACCATCCGATTCAACGGGTATTGAAATTAGTGCAGGAAAAAATCTGCTTAGTAAAATAACGAGTGAATTAAAGGGAGATACTTTAGAACTTTCAAATACAAATTCCTGTAATTGGGTAAGAGATTTCAGTAAGGAAATAAATGCAAAAGTTTATGTAAATAATTTCTGCAGACTGGACTATCGTTCAACCGGTGATGTTAATTGCAACGACACCATATATAGTGATAGTTTGATTGTAAATGTTTATGAGGGCTCGGGCAGCATTAATATTCTGTCAGTAACACCACTACTAAAATCAGCTATACATTATGGTACAGCCGACATAAAAATTTCGGGTTACACTCATCTTTCTCAGGTTTATTCAGCAGGATGGGGATTAATCGATAACAGGAATATGATTAGCACTTTCGTTTATGTTAAAAGTCTTTCAACTAACGATATTTATGTAAATGCCACCGAAACCCTCTCAGCGTCTATAATTGGAATAGGAAACATTTACTACAAAGGCAATCCGATAAATATTTCGGTGGATAATCAGGGTTCTGGAAAATTATTAAAAATTGAAGATTGAAATTTAGAAACCAACATTGTGAAGCCAATATAATCATGCAACAATAAATATTTAAAGTTAATTTTGATAAAATTATAATTAACTTTACAGTTTCCAAACTTACATATCATGAAACGCTTAGTTTTTATCCTTATCGTATTTTGTTCATTTTCAACATCTTATTCTCAAAGTATAGGCGATAGCCTCCATGCTGTTCATTACATTATTAATATTAATGATATAGATACTGATAACAATACTATTTCAGGTAGTAATAGTGTTTTTATCACTCCTTTGCAAACTAGTGTAAGCGGAATTGCTTTACAACTAATCAATTTGGGTGTGGATTCTGTTTTTGTTGACGATTTAAGTTCATCCTTTACACATGAGAATGGTGTAATAATAATACCTCTGACCTCCGCACTCATGCAAAACGATACTTCTGAAATAAAGGTGTATTATCATGGTCAGCCATTTCACGAAAGTTGGGGCGGATTTCACTTTGCGGGTGATTATGCTTTTAACCTTGGTGTTGGATTTGAATCGATACCTCATAATTTAGGTAAAGCCTGGTTCGCATGTATTGATGATTTTACCGACAGGGCAACATATGATTTATACGCAACGGTAACTAATGAAAAGACGGCAATTGGTGGAGGTATTCTTATGGGAACCACTGACAATGGTGATGGAACAACTACATGGCATTGGCAACTAAACCAGGAAATACCCACATATCTGGAGTCGCTTACAACAGGAGATTATGTTTTGGTTGAACATGAATATTTTGGTATTGAAGACACTATTCCTGTTACAATTTATTCAAGGCCTGAGGATGTGGATGATATAACTGGCTCATTTTACAATCTCGATACCATTATTAAAATATTTGAAACAAACTTTGGTCCATATCCTTTCGACAGGATTGGAATTACCGGAACAGCTATTGGTGCCATGGAACATGCTACTAATATTTCATATCCCTATGCTGGATTTATAGGCTATAATTTTTATGAATGGTGGTATACTCATGAACTCAGCCATATGTGGTTCGGCGATATGGTTACATGCTCAACGGCAGAAGATATGTGGCTCAATGAAGGCTGGGCAACTTTTTGTCAGATATTTTATACCGAAATATTATATGGAGAAGAGGATTTTAAGTTGGGCATGAGGGCAAAGCATAAAGAAGTACTTAAGCAAACACATATTGTTGATAATGGCTTTTATCCCTTAAACGACATCCCTCAGGAATACACTTATGGTAGTACCGCCTACGATAAAGGTGCCGTTGTTGCTAATGCATTAAGAACTTACCTTGGAGATAGTATATTCTTTGATGCAATTTCTGCATTTCTGCTAAATTATGCTTACCAATCAGTATCGTCATATCAGATGCGCGATTTCCTTAGCCAGAATACAGGAATAAATATGGATGGGTTTTTTGAAAACTGGGTTTTTACTCCCGGAACACCACATTATTCATTCGACTCAACAAATATAACGCAAGTGGCCGGAAATTATCAAGTGGATATTTATCCAAAGCAAAAACATCGTGCTTCAGAATATATTGGTGATGATAATATTCTTCAAATTGGATATTTAAAACCCGACTATACTCTTGATTACGACACAATATTTTTCTCTGGAACAAAAGGGCATTCTATTAAAACATTGGATTATGAACCCCTTACCATAATTATGGATCCCGAGGAAAGAATGATGGACGCAACAACAGACAATTATGCTGTTTTTCAGGTGGCGGAAAACTTTATTTTTCCGGATACCTATGTAAAGGTTAATATCGATCAAATAGAAGATTCTGTGTTTTTGCAAGCAACTCACAATTGGGTTGCCCCCGATAGTTTGAAATCGGAATCAACAGAATTAAGACTTTCTACCAGTAGGTATTGGACAATTAATGGTTACCTAAGCGATAACTTTCATGCGGAAGGACGGTTTTATTATGATAACTCACAATATTTTGATTCTGAACTAATATTATCAGAGACCGATTCCGTAGTAATTTTATATCGAGAAAATGCTGGTGATGACTGGCATAGCGTACCTCAATACAGTAATGGAATTTGGTCTATCGGCTATATTTTTGTTGACAATTTACAATTAGGTGAGTATGCATTAGCAGTTTACGACCTTAGTGTTGGCCAGAAGGAAAATACATTTAAACAAAATTATAAAGTATTTCCTAACCCTTCCCGTGGGGAGATAAACATGAATTTTCCAGTTGAAGGAAGGTATAATGTTATCTTAAATGACGAAGCAGGTAGACTTATTGACAGTATCAGGTTCGATGGTAATAAATCGAACTGGACTCCAAAAACTCATAACTTAAATGGTACTTACTTACTCTTTATTTATGAGTCTGATAATCTAGTGTCGGTTGAAAAAGTACTTTTTGTAAGATAGGTTTGTAATATTCAATTTTAAGCAAAATGACCCCGGAATATATCATCCCTTTGAAGGAAGCATTTGAAACTAATGCCAATGCTGCAGAGGCAATTCCCATGAAGAAATACATGAAGAATAAGTTTGAATTCTTTGGAATTAAATCGCCTCTCCGAAAGGAAATTTATAAAGATTTTAAAAGCAAATACGGCTTACTGCCGAATGAGAACTTTGAAGAAATTATAAAGTGGTGCTGGAAACAGGATGAGCGTGAATATCAATACTTTGCAATGGAATTCGTGAGTAAAAGTATGAAGAAATCTACTTTGGAAGCTATTGATTTATACGAGTTTATGATAGTTGAAAAATCGTGGTGGGATACTGTTGATTTTATTGCTGCCATATTAGTTGGCGATTATTTTAAAAGATTCCCTGAAGAAATAAAGCCTATAACCGAAAAATGGATGAATTCGGAAAGTATATGGTTACAACGCTCCTGTTTGCTTTTTCAGTTGAAATACAAAAACAAAACAGATGTTGAATTAATGGAATCATTTATTGCAAAACTATTGGGCTCCAAAGAATTTTTTATTAATAAGGCAATTGGATGGATACTCAGGGAATATTCAAAAACCAGGCCCCAGGTAGTAGTTAATATTGTTGAAAGGCACTCCCTTTCGGGATTAAGTAGTCGAGAGGCATTGAAGTGGATGCAGAACAAGGGGCTGGTTTAAAAAAATCATTCATATATTAAAACTCTTTTTGATTCAAGTTTAATTTCTTTTCCCATTTCTTTACAAAAATCACAACATTCTTTTTCCTGACTGTATTCTATATTACATACCGGGCACACATAACGTGTGGAATAATGCTTAATACTAATATTTTTCTCCGATTTTAAAATAGCTATAATGCCTATAATTGGCGACATTAATAAACTTGTAATGAAAGCTCCTGCGAAACTAATTCTTCTTCCTGTGGCAAGCAAGGTTACCAAAATGGAAGCACTTATATATGTTATTAATAATGGAGCTATCATAAAATTACTAATGGCAATTCTTATACCACAGTTTATAATTAACTGCTAATCAAAATCATTAGAAATAAGTATATTTAATTTAGGAATTAAAATATCCGAAAACGAATAATAAATGAAAAATAAATTCTAAAAACAATTAAATAACTTTATCAATCATTTCTTCCTTTTCGGGAATTTTTATATTAAGTTTTTCCAGGTTTAGCCAGGATGCTAATGCAGGAGCAATAGATTTTACGGGTTCATAAAATAGGGATTGTTCTCTTGCCTCCTTACTAAACACTTTCTTTTCCAAATCGAAATAGGAAAATGCAAGTATTAGTATGCTGATAAAAAGTGCTCCTTTCAAAATTCCAAAAACAGCCCCGGCCATTTTATTCAGGAAACCAAGAAAAAGAATATCAACTATTTTCTCCAGTGCTTTACCAACGGCAATAACACCAAAAACTACAATTACAAATGTCACCACAAATGAAAGGGCACCCATATATTTTTCTTCAATATTGAAGGTTTTATTTAAATACTCGCCCGCAACATCAGAGAAATAAATTGCAAAATACAAGCCTAAAATTAATGCACCCAAAGTGGCGGCTTCTATTATTAAACCCTTTTTATATCCCGACCAAGCAAAGAATAAAATGGGTAAAAGAAAAATAAAATCTATTAAATTGATTGTCATCACTAAGTTTTAAGACGGCGGGTAAGTTCCGTAGAGAAAACAAAATCGTTTAATTCAGCATTATCGGTATGCATTATCTCCTTATTGCTACCTTCCCACCACAAATTACCTTTGTAAAGGTATGATATTTTTTGTCCGATTTGCAGTACCGAATTCATATCATGAGTGTTGATAACCGTTGTCATATTGTATTGTTCGGTGAGATCAGAAATAAGTTCATCGATAACTTCTGCAGTTTTGGGGTCGAGCCCCGAATTGGGTTCATCGCAAAACAAATATTGAGGTTTCATAGATATTGCCCTTGCAATTGCAACCCTTTTAACCATACCACCACTTAGTTCAGAAGGAAGTTTACGATTAGCATTTGGCAGGTTTACTCTATTCAATACCTCGTTAACCCTTTCTCTCTTTTCATCCAGTTTCATTTTGGTGAACATATTAAGAGGAAACATTATATTTTCTTCAACGGTAAAAGAGTCGAATAAGGCGCCGCCCTGAAAAAGAACTCCCATCTCCTGACGAATTTCTTTCTTGCTTTTTTCGCCCAAGCCTGAAAAATTTCTTCCATCGAAATTAATTTCACCTTCATCAATATCAAAAAGGCCTATGCAGCATTTCATCAAAACAGTTTTGCCAGAACCACTCTGACCTATAATTAAATTTGTCTTGCCTTTTTCAAATTTAGTATTGATATTCTTTAATACCTGCTGGCCAGTAAAGGATTTGGATATGTTTTTTACTTCTATCATACCAGCAATAATTGAGTTAAAATTAAATCGAAAATAATTATCATAATACTACTGTAAACAACAGCCTGGGTACTGTTTCTTCCAACTTCCACAGAACCTCCGCTAACGGTATAGCCTTTATAACCAGAAATGGATGAAATAATGAATGCAAAAACAACAGTTTTAATCATGGCATAAGTTATAGTAAAGGGATCGTACCACGATTGTATACCCTCAATATAAACTGAAGAAGGAACAAGACCCGTAACAATACAGGCTACCCAACCACCAGCAATACCTAAAAACATTGAAAAAACAATTAACATAGGATTATAAATAACCGATGCCGTAATTTTGGGTAATATCAGATAATTTGCAGGGTTAATACCCATAACTTTAAGAGCATCAATTTGCTCAGTAACACGCATAGTTCCAATTTCTGAAGCTATGCTTGAGCCTACTTTTCCTGCCAGAATTAAACTTATGATTGTGGGTGAAAACTCCAAAATCATCATTTGACGGGTTGAGAAACCAACCAGTTTTAACGACAACAAAGGATTATCCATATTATAAGCCGTTTGCATAGCAATAATGGCTCCTGTAAAAATGGAAATTATTGCAACTATACCAATGGAGTTGGTTCCCAAATCCTTGAAATCCATCATTAATTGGCGCCGGAAAACCCTACCCTTATCAGGCCTTTTAAAAGCCTGAAACATGAGCATGGTATATTCACCTATCTCGGAAATAATGTTCATTTAATTGCTATAATTAATTGCATATTATATCAGCTAAGTTAAACAAAAAGAATTTTTAGTTTTGCTTTTGCAACAAAGGTTTTCTTTTTTCGTTAATATTATAACTTTTTTTAAGATTTATGAAAATTAATATTCTAAAAATATTAGGTGTTTTACTGGTGATGTTGTTCATATTAACATCTTGTGCCTCAAAACGTTCAACATATAAGCATAAAAGGAAAAAGAAGGACTGCGGCTGTTCATCCTTCACCTATTTAAATAATGATAAAACGCTTTATAATGCTGATTATCAAATTGTATGATATTGCAATAAAAAGAAAACCAAATTTAAATGAAGCAAAATAATAGGCCATAGCAGGCCATAAATTATCCTGACTTCCACCCAAAACCTGCATAAGTGAATAATTTTCAATCATATCCAATATTCCTGCAAGCACCGTAATCAGCATTATAAAATTTGCGAAGTACTTGGCTGTTTTATTGTAAAACCCATCCGATAAAATTGAAGTCCAAATAAATATGAAACTTACATAAAACAATATAAAAAGGTAGTCGAAACCTATGCTAAAAGCAGCCAAACTCAAATTATTATTGTCTGCCCAATAATTAACAATGTCAGAACTTGTAATTAAATTCCCTGCCAATTCAAAACAAATTATTCCAAAATTTATATTTCCCGACTGAAGTTTTATATCCACAAAAAACAAAACAACATAGGCTAATATTGTTCCAAACAAAGTGAAGTATAATAGGATTTTCTTCATGTTTTTTTTACGAAGATACGGAAAAAGGCTAAAGGCTAAAGGCTAATGGCTAATGGCTAAAGTTTAACAGTGCCTAAAGTTTATCAAGTTCATAAAGTTACACATGCGCTAATTATGTTTCCATTTCACCTGTTCTCAATTTCTCCTTTTCACAACTTCGCCATAGCGCAAACTCGCCCTTTCTCACTTTCTCAACTTCGCCTCTTCTCCATTTCTCCATTTCGCAGTTTCGCCCCTTCTCAATTTCACAGTTTCACCCCTTCTACCTTTCAACCCTTCCAAACCTCACATTTTTCCCTATTTTTGCCCCATGGAGGAAAAGGAAGTTTTAATGGAATATCTCCCGGAAAAGAGTGTTGACACCATTTATAAATGGATAGTTGAAAAGAGCGTCCATTTAAAAATTGCCCGTGAGAGAAAAACAAAATTAGGCGACTATCGCCCTCCTATTAATTACGAAAACCATCGCATAAGCATTAATTATAATCTTAATAGATATTCATTTCTAATAACTCTTGTACACGAGTTTGCCCATTTATATGTTTGGGAACGTTATAAAAATAAAGTCGATCCCCACGGTAAACAGTGGAAACAAACATATCGTGATTTGATGTTAAATTTTCTCGACAAAGACATCTTTCCTGACGACATAGAGTCAGAATTAAAAAAAAGTATTAAAAATAGCAAGGCCTCAACGGCTTCTGAGCTCAACCTCAGCAGGATAATAAAAAAATACGACAATAATAACGGACAAACAACACTTGAAGAGTTGGAAGAAAATACCATATTTTTAATTGAAGGAGGCAGGCGTTTTAAAAAAGGGCCCAAACAACGCACCCGCTATAAATGCCAGAATCTGGATAATAAAAAAATCTACCTTGTGCATGCCCTTACTCCTGTAATTACACCGGAATAATCCGATTAATTATTTTTCTTCTTCATTTATCAGAATATCTTAGCCTTGATTTTCAAATATGTGCATATACGTTCTTTCTAATTCAAAACTAGTTTTGTACCTTTGCCAGCCCTTTAAAAAAATTGAAGATGCAAAATAAAAATAATTATTGCGTAATCATGGCCGGTGGTATTGGTGCCCGCTTTTGGCCAATGAGCAAAACCTCCCGCCCAAAACAATTTATCGACGTATTAGGAACAGGAAAAACACTTATCAGAATGACCTTCGAGAGGTTCTCAAATATTTGTCCTCCTGAAAATGTGTATGTTGTTACAAACGGTATTTATAAAGATTTGGTTTTGGAACAACTTCCCGAACTAAAAGAAAATCAGGTTCTTTGTGAGCCATCCCGAAGAAATACTGCCCCTTGTATAGCATATGCTAACTATAAAATTAAAGAGGAAAATCCGGATGCATTAATAGTGGTGGCTCCTTCTGATCATATTATTATGAAAGAAGAAGAGTTTACCCGCGATATTACTCTGGCTCTTAAAGCGGCTGCTGAAAACGATTGGTTGTTAACTCTTGGAATTAAACCAAGCCGCCCTGACACTGGTTATGGATATATTCAGTTTGAAGACAATAAACATGCTGCTGACTACGATGGATTAAAAAAGGTTAAAAACTTTACTGAAAAACCAAATTTGGAAATAGCGAAAACTTTTCTGGATAGTGGCGATTTCCTTTGGAATTCAGGAATATTTATTTGGTCGTTAAAATCGATAATGAAGGCCTTCGATACTCATCTGGAGGAAGTTAATACACTTTTTGAAAAAGGAATTGGAAAATATAATTCTCCGAATGAAGATGCTTTTATTAGACAAACCTATTCTGTATGTAAGAATATTTCCATCGACTACGGGGTTATGGAAAAGGCTGAGAATGTATATGTTTTAGGTGTTGACTTCGGATGGTCAGATCTGGGAACCTGGGGTTCGCTATATACTTTAAGAGATAAAGACAAAAATGAAAATGCCGTTGTGGGTCAAAATGTAATGCTTTACGACAGCAAGAACTGTATTGTTAATATGCCTAAAAATAAATTGGTTGTTTTACAAGGCCTCGACGATTATATAGTTGTTGAAGATGATGATACTTTGTTGGTTTGCCGTAAGCAGGATGAGCAGCAAATACGCCAGTTTGTAAATGATGTAAAAGCCGAAAAAGGAGACTCTTTCGTTTAGAAAAAAAAAGTTAAACATAAATATACGATGAAAAGATTATTAATAATAATGGTTGCCCTCGTGCTAGGATTTGGCTCGAGTGTAAAAGCTGATGAGGGAATGTGGATTCCGCTCTTAATAAATAAGAATATTGCAGAAATGCAGGAGATGGGCTTAAAATTAAGTGCAGAAGATATTTATAGCGTAAATAACTCCAGTTTAAAAGATGCGATAATTATTTTTGGAGGAGGATGTACAGGTGAAATAATTTCTCCTGAAGGACTAATATTAACAAATCACCATTGTGGTTATGGTTCAATCCAACAACTTAGTACTGTTGAACACGATTATTTAAGAGATGGTTTTTGGTCAACAAGTAAAGAAGAAGAAATTCCGGTTGAAGGCTTATCAGTGAAATTCCTTGTAAAAATGGAAGATGCTACTGCAAGATCATTGGAAGGAGTTACTGATGATATGACTGAAGACAAAAGATCAGAAGTTATTGGTGCTAATATTAAAAAGATAGTTGCTGAAGCAACAGAAGACAGTGATTATAATGCATCAGTAAAGTCTTTTTTTGGCGGAAATGAATATTATTTGTTTGTTTATGAAGTATTTACTGATATCCGTTTGGTAGGAACGCCTCCTGAGTCAATAGGAAAATTTGGTGCCGATACCGACAACTGGATGTGGCCACGTCATACAGGCGACTTCTCTATGTTCCGTGTATATTCTGCTCCTGATGGTAAACCTGCTGATTTCTCAAAAGAGAATGTTCCAATGAAATATAAGCACTACCTTCCTGTTAATATTGCAGGTGTTGAAAAAGGTGATTTTGCGATGATTATGGGAAATCCCGGAGGTACTGAAAGATACCTTTCTTCTTATGGGGTTGATTTAGCAGTTAATCAGTCGAATATGACTATTGTTGACATACGTGCTGAGAAACTAAGAACAATGAAAGAGGGTATGGAAGCCGACGAAGCAGTGCGCTTACAATATGCTTCCAAATATGCCAGAACTGCAAACTACTGGAAATACTTTATTGGACAAACCAAAGGTTTGAAGCGTTTAAAGGTAAAAGAAAAGAAACAGCGCGAAGAAGCCGAATTTATGAATTGGGTAAACAAATCATCAGAAGCCAAATCAAAATATGGCGAAACCATGAATATTATTTCTGATGCATATCTTAAAATTAAAGAAACTAATCTTTCAAAATGGTATTTCCGTGAAGCTATTTATCGTGGACCTGAAATTTTAACTTATGCCTATGGTTTTAATAGATTAAAGAAAGAACTTGAGAAGAAGAAAGACGAACAAGATGCTTTAAAAATTATTGAAAGGTTAAAACTAGGAATAATAGACCATTTTAAAAATTATAATGCTGGCATAGATCAAAATATGTATGCTGCAATGATGAAAATGTATCATGAAAATGTTCCTTTGGATCAGCAACCCACATATTTATTGGAAATGGTTAAAAAGTTCAAAGGCGATTATGATAAATATGCTGATTACGTTTTTGAAAAATCAATTTTTGGAAATGAGGATAAGGTTAGAGAGTTTTTAGATAATCCAAAGGAAAAAACACTTAGAAAAGATCCTGCATTAATAGCAGTTACTGAATTTTTTACCAAATACAGAGAAATAGCCTCCTCTGCAAAAGAAGCAAATTCACAACTTGAAAAAGGAGAGCGTTTATATATTGCAGGTTTAAGGGAAATGAAACCTGAAAAAAACTACTATCCAGATGCTAACTTCACCATGCGCCTCACCTATGGTACTGTTGAAGATTATTATCCTGAAGATGCTGTACACTTCCAATATTATACTACCATGGATGGTATTATGCAAAAGGAAGATCCAAATAATTTTGAGTTTATCGTACCTGCAAAACTTAAGGAACTATACAAAAATAAAGATTTTGGTCCTTATGGCAACAAATGTGGAAGCATGAATGTATGTTTTTTAACTGATCATGATATTACCGGTGGTAATTCAGGAAGCCCTGTTATAAACGCAAAAGGCGAATTAATTGGCCTTGCTTTCGATGGAAACTGGGAAGCCATGAGTGGCGACATTGCTTTCGAACCTGAATTGCAAAGAACAATCAATGTAGATATAAGATATGTGATGTTTATCATTGATAAGTTTGCCGGTGCTCAAAATATTATTGATGAGTTAACTATCGTTAATAAGCGCCCTTGTAAACCGGGATGTTGCAAAAAAGAAATGAAAGAAAAAGAAAGTGAAGTTAAGGAGATGGAGCCTGCATCAGAAAAATAGAAAGTATAAAGGTTAATTTTAAGAGGCAGTCGAAACGACTGCCTCTTTTTTTGTTTAAATTTTAGGAAAAAGATTCCCCTTTTGGGAAAATATTAAGACCATCATATTTTGTATACGCCTAATTGTTAACATATTAACCCTTTGGCACTATAAATGAATATCTACTTTTGATTTCATAATGATAATTGTTTTAAAGACATAATTGTAGATAATTAAATTAGTTGGTTGGCCTGTCGCTTTTTTGGTGGCAGGCTTTTTTTAATTTCCAACCCTAAACAATTACCTTACCATTTACTACTTCTTATAATATTTCATTGCCTCCGGCAGATAATCCTTAAGGTTATTAATTCGGGTTTCATCACCGGGATGAGTACTTAGAAATTCAGGGGGTTTATTTCCTCCTTGTTTTGACATACGTTGCCAAAATGCTATTGCTTCATGAGGGTCGTATCCGGCCATAGCCATAAAAATTAATCCCATTTTATCGGCTTCAGTTTCATGCAAACGAGAATAAGGAAGCATTACACCAACCTGTGCTCCTAAACCATAAGCAGCCATAAATAAAGCCTGAGTTTCTTCAGGTTTCTCTTGTATGGCAACTTGCAGAGCCAACCCACCAAACTGAGTTATCAGTCCCTGACTCATGCGCTCGTTACCATGTCGGGCTACTGCATGGGCTATTTCATGACCCATAACCACAGCCAAACCAGCCTCAGTTTTAGTAATTGGCAATATGCCGGAATAAATAACAACCTTACCTCCAGGCATACACCATGCATTTGGGGTTGTATCGTTCTGTATTAAATTGAACTCCCAATTATAATCTTCCAATAGGCTTGCCTTATTATTCTTTTTTAAAAAGTTTTCTACAGATTTAGAAATTTTAGCGCCAACCCTCTTAACCATTTGAGTTTGATGCTTATTAGTGCTTAGTTTATTTTCCTTTAAAAACTCATCGTAAGTTGTTAAAGCCATGGCAACCATTTGCGATTCGGGCAATAAGTTAAGTTGACTTCTGTTTGTTAATGGAACTGTAGCACAAGAAATTACAAATGATATTAGTAAAAATATGCCTAGCGTTTTAGTAGAATAGTTTAGTAAATTCATAATTATTAGTTTGTCTGTTATGAGATGCAAAATTACTTAAATTCAAATCTGTTGTTAAAGTTTATTTCAACAACTCTTTCAACTTAGGCATAACTTTTTCCGCAGCCTCTTCTCCCGATTTTATTATTTCGGGCATATGCCTTACCGAAGCCCATGAAAAACGTGT
>PKTA01000100.1 GCA_002869365.1 Marinilabiliales bacterium
AATAGGAAGTAAGGAACGAGCTGAACTATTGCATTAGCAAGGGTAATCCCGATTTAGAGTTTCACCATTTTGGTTTTTACAAAATGGATGAAAGTATTAGTCGATATGCAATAGAACACTTTTTTAGGTTCTATTGCATATTTAGGGTTAAAACAAAAAGCCATATCCAATAGAAGCCTGGATTCTGTTTATAAAACCAATTTCTAAAAAAACCAGGTGTTTTTGTTTGATATTAAGGTTAATTCCTGCCAGCATATTCCAATTATGAATAGCCTCTATTTCACCACTATAAAGGGCTTTTTCTCCAAAAACCAATACCAGTTCGGGCGCAATTTCCTCAACGGTTATTTCGCCGGTAAACGATTGATCATTCATAAAATACATGGCGCCTAGCCACGCCATTATTTTGAGATTTTTATTTTTAGTACTAATATAATATCCAAATTTTGGACTTAAAAAATGATTATGCATTTTACCCTCCAAATCGCTTGGACTAGTCACAGTATAATGATAATCAAGCAGAAATGCATATGGATATATGCCAAAGGAAAGTGTTGTACCAAAGCCAAATGTTTGTCCATTATATCGGATTTCATCATTTAAAATAAATGTAGTATCGATGTAATAATCACCAATCCCCGGTAAATCTTCAATTATTATTCCATCTATGAATAAATCAGGCCTAATTTCACCTGTTGTAAATCCAAAAATACCGTAAACATTCAGGAAAGGGAAAAGCCAAATATTGGGTTTTATATAGCCCTTTAACTCCCCTGCTGTAGTTTGCTGACTTACAGAGTCTCCTCTGGCAAAAACTTCTATACCAGTAACTGTTTCACCCTTAATTCTTAGATTCTTACTAATATATTCCTGTTGGTAGATCATACTTGAAAAGGCAATTCCAAATGGCTTAGGTGAGGTAAAATTATTCTTTTTCAAACTCTTATTAAAAAAAGGCAAAAAGTCTACTGCACCCCCTTTATCAAGTATATTATCACTCTTACTGAATTTATTAAAACCAGCCATATTTTGCTGAGCAACAATAAAATAAGGGATTAAAACAAATCCAAAAACCAAAATTTTAAAGGCTGCAGAATATCTCATAACAGGAGAAGATTTAAATAAATTAACTATTGAAAAACAAATACCCATATAATGTAACAAATATATAAAACTACAAGTATAAGTCCCTCAAGGCGAGAAATTGTTCTTTTTAGTCCACCAATATTGAGTTGAATAAATAGCATAATGGTCAATGCCGACAATAAAAGCAAGCCCAATTCAATGTTTAGGTTCGGACTAAAACTAATAGGATTTATTATAGAACTTGCCCCCAGTACCAACAAAATATTAAACACATTAGAACCTATGGCATTACCTATTGCCAGGTCGGTATTCTTTTTTAAAGCAGCAATTACTGAAGTAACAAGTTCAGGAAGAGATGTAGCAACAGCAATTAAGGTTAATCCTATTACCGATTGTGAAATGCCAAAATCGACACCAATTTTATCAACACCTCCAACTATCCATTTACCACCAAAGTAAAGGCCCACAATACCTGCAGCAATTAGCAAAATCGACTTTAAATTACTGTGCAACTTTGTTTTATCTACAATATCTGTCTCAACCTCACCTTTTTTAAATGAAAAGTATAAAAAAGCCGTTAGAATTATAAGTAGTATAATCCCATCGACCGAATTAATTAAATTGGTTTCTTTTCCAAAAACTGTATCATTGGCAATTACAATAAGTATTACGATGGCAAATAAATTAAAAAGCACATCGGTTCTGTATTTTGGCCCATTCATTTTAATGGGATATATTAATGCGGTAACACCAATAATAAACAAAGTATTTATGAGGTTACTTCCCAAAACATTTCCGATTGCCAAATCGCTACTCCCCTCAATACTGGCAAAAACATTTATTATTAATTCAGGCAATGAAGTTCCTAAAGCTACTACAGTTAAACCGATTACGGTTTGCGACAAACCATTTCTAACTCCCAGAGATGACGCCCCGTCGACCAGTAAATCAGCCCCTTTAATAAGAATTACAAAACCTAAAATGAATAATGTATATGTTAGCATGAATTTTTCTTTAGCAGATTATAGGGTTTGTTTCTAGTGTTTTTCTCTTTCTCCAAAAATGGCGGTTCCTACTCTTATAAGAGTACTACCTTCTTCAATTGCAATTTTATAATCGCCCGACATACACATTGAAATTTCACAAAAGTTATCATCATCATTAAAAAACTCATTTTTTATGAGATCGAAATATTTTCTTAGCGTTTTAAACTCTCCTCTTACCTTATCCATATCATCAGTAAAAGTTGCCATCCCCATAACTCCGCCAATTTTAATATGCTCCATGTTTTTATACTCTTCCGACATTAAAATTTGTTTGGCAGTATCAATGCTCAATCCGAATTTCGATTCTTCCAAAGCAATGTGAAACTGAAGAAAACAATTTATTACTCTTTGATTTGCCCTGGCATGCTTTTCAATTTCCTTCAATAGTCGCAGAGAATCAACAGCTTGAATAGTATTAATAAAAGGAGCCAGATATTTTACTTTATTACGCTGTAGATGACCTATAAAGTGCCATTGGATGTCTGAGGGCAATCTACCTTCACGATCAACCATATCCTGGACTTTATTTTCACCAAAAATTCTCTGGCCTGCTTCATAGGCTTCCTGAACCATTTCATCGGGTTTGGTCTTCGAAACAGCAACTAGTCTGACATTTTCGTTTAATTGCGATTTTAAAATCTCCAGATTCTCTTTTACAGACATAAATATTAGTGTTTTCGGCAAAAATACAAAACTTAAAGTTCGCAAACTAAAAGCAACATTAATATAAGTTTAGATTTTACTTAAACTTCAAAACAATATAAAATCTATTTTTGCAATTAAATATTAGTGCATGAAATCGATAATAGGATTTTATTTAAGACAAATAGTTTTCTGGATAATTTTATTTACCATAAACAGAATCATCTTCTTATTTTACTATAAAAACCTTTTAATAACTGATCAGGTTCCTTTTATGGAGGTAATGCAGATTTTTGTTTATTCCTTTAAACTTGACATTTCCACTATCTCCTATATTCTAAGTTTTCCTTTTATGTTAAGTTTCTTTTCAAACCCTAAAACAGATAAGCTTTTAAGAAAAATTATCCGTATTTATTCTATGCTTGTTTTCGCTATCTATCAGTTAATATCATTGGGAGAATTACAATTATATGGTGAGTGGAAGACTAAACTTTCTGCCAAAGCTTTAGTTTATTTACAGAAGCCTGATGAGGTAATTAATTCTGCTACCAATTTTGAGTTATTGTCCTCTCTTATAATAATATTACTTTTTAGTGCCGGTTTTTATTTACTTTACAACAAACTGATTTACAGGCACAAATTACCATATTTCAACATAATAAAGCCGATTCACTATGCTCGTCAGATACTAATTGCCTTTCTGATTTTTGGGGGAATACGAGGCGGATATCAGGCAATCCCCATCACTACAAGTCAGTCGTATTTCTCACAACATGATATATTAAACATAACAGCTGTTAACCCTGCTTACAATCTTACATTTAGCGTAATCGACTACGGCCAGATTGAGAATCAAAATATTTTCACAACCATCGATAAAGAAAAAGCCAAAGAAATAGTAAAGCAATTACACAGAGTTGAAAAGGACACTACAATTTCAATAACTAATTGTGAGAAACCAAATATTGTTATAGTACTATTAGAAAGTTGGTCGGGAGATATGATAGAATCGCTGGGAGGCTTAAAAGGAGTGACTCCCGAATTTAGAAGACTCGAAGAGGAAGGTTTGCTGTTTACAAATTTTTATGCTACTGCAAACCGTTCGCAGCAGGCCATGGCAAGTATTTTTGCCGGTATACCGGGAATTCCGGTAACAACATTATCAGACCATCCTGAAAAGTATGCTTCTGTAAACAGCCTGGTTGGCGATTTAAATGAGGCAAATTATTATACTTCATATTTTTTCGGAGGTAAACTCATTTATGGAAACATGAAATCGTTTCTGGTTGCCAATAGTTTTGATTTACTTGTGGAACAGGATGATATAAAAAAGGATTATCCTTCAGGGAAACTGGGCATCCACGATGAATATATGTTCGATTATTTCGAAAGTAATTTGTCGGAAATGCCACAACCTTTTTTCGCTAATATTTTCACTGTAAGTTCGCATTCACCTTATGATTTCCCTGGCGACAGGCCTTTTAAAAATTATAAACTTGAGCAGGATTTTGTGAACTCGGTTTACTATACCGATAAATGTTTGGGTGAGTTTTTCGATAAAGCAAAACAGTCAGGTTATTGGGATAGCACACTTTTTATTGTAATTGCTGACCATTCACATAATTCACCTTTAAATCATCCTGTTCAAAGTTTTAAATATCACAAAATTCCTCTTTTATTCTTAGGAGGAGCACTAAAAGATGATTTTAAGAATATAAAAAACGACAAATTATGTTCTAATGTAGATATAACTACTACAATTTTAAAACAAATAAAATTGCCTGCTGACAAATTCTTCTGGAGCAAGGATATTTTCAATCCATATTCTCCTCAATTTGCTTATTTTGAACTAAATAACGGTTTTGGCTGGAAGCGAAATTTCGGAGAACAAGTACTAAGCATAAAAGACAATTACTATTATATCCGTGAGGTAAACGATAGTTTAAAAACCCAACTTGATATGGAAGGAAAAGCCTATCTCCAATATTGGTTTGACGAGTTTATGTCGTATTAATATTTAAAAATATAAAAAATGGATTCCATAAAAAAGATATATAAAATAGGAAACGGACCTTCCAGCAGCCATACTATGGGGCCAAAAAGGGCTTGTAGCATTTTCCATTCTAAAAATAAAGATGCACATTCCTATAAAGCGCACATTTTTGGTAGTTTGGCGCTAACGGGAAGAGGCCACCTTACCGATGTTGCCATAATGGATGTACTTGGCGACAAAACAGAGATTGTTTGGCACCCAAACGAGAGACTACCTTTACACACTAACGGATTACGATTTGAAGCTTTCGATAGCGATAGGAAATTAAATGATAGTTGGGAAGTTTATAGTATAGGTGGCGGAGAGATAATGGACAAGGTTTCGAAAATTGAGCCCGAAGATATTTATCCTCACAACAACATGTTCGACATAATGAAACATCTTGACGATGAGGGTGGTACATTTTGGGAATATGTTTTCAGAAACGATAAAGATGATCTTTACCAACATCTTGAGTTAGTATGGAAAACCATGAAAGAAGCCATAGAAAGGGGTTTAAAAACAGAAGGAACACTTCCCGGAGGGCTAAAATTACTTCGTAAGGCTCCTTCCTATTTTATAAAAGCAAAAATGCTTAACCAGTTTATACAGGATGATAGTTTTTTGTTTGACTATGCTCTGGCTGTTTCAGAAGAAAATGCAGCAGGTCATGTAGTTGTTACGGCTCCTACCTGTGGTTCTTCGGGAATATTGCCATCGGTTTTATATTTCTTTCATAAAAACAAAAATTTTAGCGACGAATTCATAATAAGAGCCCTAGCAACAGCAGGACTCATAGGAAATATTGTAAAAGAAAATGCAAGTATTTCAGGTGCAGAAGTTGGCTGTCAGGGAGAGGTTGGTGTTGCAAGTGCCATGGCAGCCGCTGCTGCAACGCAATTAATTGGGGGAAGTATTCCGCAGATAGAATATTCAGCTGCAGCAGCACAAGAACATCACTTAGGACTTACCTGCGATCCTGTAGCAGGCTTGGTACAAATACCTTGTATTGAGCGTAATGCATTTGGTGCTCAAAGGGCAATAGACTCCGCTCTGTTTGCAATTAATTCCGACGGGCGGCACATGGTAATGTTCGATCAGGTTGTGGAAGCTATGAAACAAACAGGTAACGATTTACCAAGTTTATACAAAGAAACTGCTTTGGGAGGATTGGCTAAGGTTTATAAGTTTACAAAGTAAAATTACTTACTAAATACCGGCTCACCTTTTGGGATTGAATTTTGCTCAGGGATTAGTATGTTAATTCCAAAACGTACATTCAAATACCTCTGCTTATCCCATAAGAATGTGGAAAAAATATTGTCGGTAAGAAAATAAAATTGAAAAGGCTTGAAGTTAAAAGAAAACCCAGCCCCAAGATTCAAAGGAGCGTAGGCCAAATATGAATAATTTACTTTAAAAGCAAAATGTTTAGAAACATCCCTGTCGAACCCAACGGAAAAAGCAGGACTAAACATGTTTTTCAAAAATATACCTGAAAAAACAAAACTCAAACGGTTTCTTCTATCAAGACTATAATACTCCAGCCCGGCATAAAATCTTGTAGGTAAAGAGGTTGAATATTCTTTTTCAAACTCATTTATATCTATTAGGTTTGTTAACGAATCCAAATAAGTTTCAAATACATCACCATTGGAATTAATATCAACAGTAACACCAGAAAAGTGAACATTGTCGGATTTACTTTCGAAGGATTTTAAATTCGACTTCCATTTAATTTTTCCCAAATCCAAAATACTGAAATTAATATTTAGCCTTTCCGAAATTTTAAAATCAGCACCTAAATCGAAGGAAAAACCCAAATTACTGAAATTAAAGATATAGTCGGAAACACCTCCGGAGTTTGTAGAATCAGAGTTTAATCCGGAAGTATTAATAAGAAATGATGTGTTGGCATCGAAACTATATCCATTTTCTCCCTGTGAGTTGGTTAATAATGTTAACTCATTCCTTTGTGTTTGCACAGATGAGAGCCCTTGTAAAAGATTAGCCCTTATTCCCAAACTCAGTTTGTCATTTAGTACTAAACCAAAATTCACATAATAATCAAGAAAATGATCATGATTTACCTCGGTAGATGAAAGGTTTAACTCTTGATCGAGATATGAAGCATTACCATTCCAAATCAGTTTTACCAAATCTTCAGAATATACAAATCTGCTATACAAACGGTTTCTGATTCCAAAACTCAGAAAATTACTTTTTAACTTAAATCCCACGTAAAGTATATCATTATCGATATATTCGGCGAGTAAATTTGTCTCTTTTCCCTTTGAAATCAAATAACTTAAATCAAGTTTTAAAGAATCGTTTGATGTATTATCCTTAAGTATATCATCAAGGCTAAAACTACTGCTATATGTTGAAGTAGAAATAGATGATAAAACAGGAATTCCCACAGCAATTTTAGTTTTGGGAATAAATGCAGGATTATTATAATTACTTTGTGGTACAAATCTATAGCCGTACATCATCATATCGAATTGAGCACTCGCCTTTGTACTGAATATAAACATCAGTAAAATAATAAAACAATATTTGTATATATTATTCTGCATATCAAGGACTTATTTTGCCTGAAAAACTTATTGTAACCTCAATTTCATAATCGGAATATAAAACTACAGGGGTTTGACCTTGTCCGAAAGTACTTGTTACCGCTTCCAGATAAATACGATTTGCAATTTTCATATTATCTAAAAATTCTGGGCTAAATTCCACTAAAATTTCTGAAGGCGTTTTCGAAATCACCACTCCATCTGCATCTACTTCTGCCGAGGCAATATCATCAAAAGTAACTTTATCGATTATTTCGCCAGTAATAGAATCGGCGAGTACCATACTCATTTTAAGTTCAAAGGGGAAGCCATTTTGTATGTTAAGTTTTATTGAACCTTGTTCAATTGGTAAGTTATCCGAAGTTGCTGAAAAGCCGAGGGTATCCACAAAAGTTAAATGGTCGGCACGTAATATTAAAGGGATTTTCAATTCAACACCGGCGCTGAGTTTGGAGGAGCTTTCAACAAAGTTCAAACCCTCTCCCTCAGGGTTTACAGTGGCGTTTCCATAATATATTATCTGATCGGGTCTGATTGAAAGAAAGTCGACTATTGTGGAATTGCTTCTGTCAATAACAATATTATCCTGCACAGAATCTCCTGGCGATTCAGGACTGTTTATGTTAATTCCATCCACGCTTAGACTTTGTGACTGCCCACTCTCGCTATTACTACCTATAAACTCTGTGTTAATTTGTATTGGAACTCCTATACTATTAGTATAGTTAATTGTTAATGAAGGCTCTTCTAGAATAAGGTCACCCTCTATCTGACTAAGAAAATCAAAATTTAAATCCAGTGTATCCTCACTTATCTGAACCTCCTGCTGACCAAGATAACCATCTGCGTAAGCCAACTTCAAATCTTCCAAACCAAAAACTCCGTTTATTTTATCCGAAGAGTCGAAAGTAACAATTTCATCAGTGGGCATAATGCTTAAAATGATCTCAATGGGAAGGATATTATAATCCTGATTAATATCGGTACTCAAATCAGCACTCATATTACTTATGTCCCAATTATTGAGAAATTCTCCATTGGGAGAAACATCGAAAATACTTTGAGGAACTTGTCCATCAATCAGGGCAGAAGGCAATTTCATATTTACATTTAAGCCAACATTCATTTCCGAGTTAAGCAGATAAACAAAAGTACCGCTACTAAGTCTAATATGTTTCAACTTTTCAGGATCCAAGCCAAAATCTATCATTTCGCTACTGGAGTACATTAGTTGTTCAGTTATTTTTGCGCTACCACTAATAATTTTTAAATCTCTTGCTTCAAAACTAAAAACCAATCCTTTAGATAAATCTATTTCAACCATATCAGGATAACTTCCTAAACTGCTAACAGTATTTATTTTGTAAGAAAACTCATTTCCCAATATAAGTCCGGAAATATTGGTAGTATCTAAATACTGAGTCCCACTTGCTAACTCATCAATACTAATTTCAGCAATTATATTTTGAGAAAGTTTATCTATTACCTGAAAATCGATATTCGATAAACTAACAGGCAAATTATTTGTTGTAGAAATTATTATTTGACCATCGGAAAAGGTTAAATCAATAAAGTTTTCTACGGGTTCCGAATCAAGGGTTGTGGATTCCAATAATGCAAACGGTGGAAAATAGGATTGCTGTCCGTCGTATTTTAATAATGTATCTTGTACCGATTGCTCAAGATAAGGCAAAATATCTATCATCTGCAACTCATTATCAAAGCCAAATGGCTCCATTTCAAGTTCTCCAAGCGAGAATTCCCGTTCATGAGATATCTGCTCGGTGATTTCTAAAATTGTGTCGGATGAAATATTAAAAACCGAATCCTTTACATAAAAGTAAACCAAGGAACTATCTTCCTGAGTTATTAAATTAGTATCGTTGGGAAAAAGATTACTGAATACTATAGTTGTTTTAATGAATGGTGCAGCAAATTCAGGATTCCATTCTGATACAGTTACTTTGCTTAAATCCTTTCTACATGAAGTACTAAAAATTGCAAGTAATATAACTACTGAAAATAAAGCCCAGTTTACATTTCTTTTCATAAGATGTAAAAGTATCAAATAAACAGCACTATATTTATAAGTATCGAATAAAAATGAACAGTGGTTTGTTGATAGGTCCTGTGATGTTTTACGCATAGTATTACTTAGAAGCCTTTTCTATTGGTTATCCCGGGTATATAAAAATAATTCAAGAAGGTATTGTGAAATATTTGCATTAAAGAAGCCTGAAATATTTAATAATAACTACTTTTACATACTTGAATAATCACATTTTCAAGAATAATAAACTACATAGATAATTATGAATATTGCAATACTATTATTGAACAAAGGTCGCGGTAGCGGAGAGGTAGCCAGGGAACATGCCCGTCATTTATTAAAACTGGGACATAAGGTTTACTTTATGCATCCTGCAATTGGAGAAGGTATTTCCGGAGCGGTAAACATCGATATAGAATTGCATACAGAAATAACTCCTGTTCATGAATATCTGCCAGCAGCAGGCGATACCCAAAAACAGGTTGCCAGAATGAATCATGAGGAAATGTTATCATATTTACCTGATTATGAAGGGGCTTTACAGTCAATTATTGGCGATGTTGATATTGTAATCGGTCATCATGCCAATTTAAGTGCAGTAGCTGTTCATAATGTTTGTAAGAGAAATGATAAGCCCTACGTAATTTTTGCTCATGGAACAGGTATCGAGCCCCGCCATCATGGAATGTGGGACGATAAAAACTGGGATATGATAAAAACAGCCTTACTGGAAGCCAAAGGGGTTCTGGTAACAACTGATTATGTGCGTGATGAACTCATTAAACCCCTTATCAATTTAAAAGATGACAATTTCCTTGTTTTGCCATGCGGTGTTGATCTTGAAGATTTCAGGCCAGAAAATACTGAAGGGATAAGAGAGAAATATAATCTTGAAGGCGATTATGTTATTTGTCCAGGTGCACTTATGGCTTCCAAAGGGCCACAAAATGTTGTGGAAGCCTCAAAAGAGTATAGTGATTTGGCACTAACAATTTTTATTGGAGCAGGCGACATGCAGCAGGAACTTGAGGAGCAGGCAGGAAACAGAGCACGTTTTTTGGGTTTTGTTTCTTCAGAAGACAAAGCCAAACTAATAAATGAAGCAACACTTTTGGTTGCCGCTCCTGAAAAACAAGAGCATTTTGGAATTATTTATGCTGAAGCACTTGCCGGAGGAACACCTTGTGTGGCATATGAAGGTGGTGGTGTTGGATCCATTATTACTCCAATGGAAGGAATATTAACTGAAAGAAATCCAAAAGCCCTGGGAGAAAGAGTAAACTTTCTTCTTCAAAATATTGGACAAAGAAAACAAATGGGTAGGTCATGCCGCTTTAGAGCCGAACAAAACTACGATTACCATAAACTTGTTAAGAAACTGGTTGAATGGATGGAAAGGATGATGTAGAAAACTATTGTATATTAATAATAGTCAATCAATTAAACTAAATACGCTATTTATGTAAAAACCTATTTAAACAACAATAAAATTTTTTTATTAATTTTACCCTATGAACTCAAACCTAAAAAAAAGACCCATTAGCAAATGGGCTGAGGACGATCGTCCACGGGAAAAACTTGCCTTAAAAGGTAAGTCTGCACTATCGAATGCAGAACTTATTGCAATTTTAATAGGAAGTGGAAACTCACAAAAATCAGCAATAGATTTAAGCCAGGAGATACTAAATGAAGTTAACAACAATTTGATAGAGTTATCAAAACTGGATATTTCTGATCTTACTGCTTTTAAAGGAATTGGAGAAGCAAAAGCCATTAGTATAATTGCAGCCCTGGAACTTGGTAAACGAAGACTCAGTTCTAAAGTTTTGGCAAAGAAAAAAATCAGTTCCAGTAAAGATGCGTACGAACTTTTCCTTCCTGAATTAATCGACAGATATGACGAACAATTCAAAGTGCTTTTTCTTGACAGAGCAAATCAATTAATTATTAATAAAAGTATTGGAATAGGAGGCTTTGCAGGCACTGTTGCCGACCCCAAGAAAATATTCAAACTGGCCTTACAGTATAATGCATCGTCAATGATATTGGGTCATAACCACCCTTCCAGCAACACAAAACCCAGCGATCAGGACATTAATCTTACCAAGAAAATTTGTCGAGCAGGCAGTAATCTGGACATATTAATTCTGGATCACATTATTGTTGGAAACGATGGCTATTACAGTTTTGCTGATGAAGGAATATTATAATCAAGTTACTTCTTTAGTAAAAATATTTTATTGGAAGTAATATTTGCCTGTTCAACAATTTCAAACTTAAGATTATTAGAAAGTGCAAAATCACGGATTTTAGTTTCCGAAATAAACTCAAGTTTATTAGTTGTTTTGTTGAAACCTATTCCGGTTGAAAGCCACTCGGTTATACGTGTTTTTTTATGCTCTTTTTCTACTTCTGCATCACCATCACGAATGATAATTATTCCATTGTCATTCAGTTTATTATAACAATTTACGAGTATCTTATTCTGCTTAGCTTCTGGCAAATAATGCAATACATCTTTCAAAATAATCACATCAGAATTATCAATTTCATACTCACTAATATCGGCTGCAATAAATTTTACTTTTTCAGTATTAATGGCACAATTTGCTGCTACCATAATTTTCTGCTCATCATAATCAACTGCACTTATTACTCTGTCTACTGAAACAAGATTAAGCATATAATCCAAATATCCATAACCACAACCTAAATCAGTAATTTTACATGCTCGTGGAATTATCTCATTAAATATCTTAAAGTTATCTTCGAGTTTCAACTTGATAAAGGTATACCACTCTAATACCGGTCCTTTGTAAAGGTAGTTTTTGCGTACGTAATCGGCGAAATAGTCGGGAGTTTCATGTTCCTTACGCAAATCGGCATATTGCTTTTTAAAATATTTTTGAATTCCCTTGGTCTTTGTTCTTAAATCTTCACCATATTCATTTTTATCGAGATATATTTTTGGCAGAAATTTAGTATGTATAGAGCCTCTTTTCAGGAAAAATTCACTCTTCTTTAAAAGTTGATTTTGTCCATGAATTAATATAGGTTGTACAGGAATATTTAGTTTTTCTGCTAGATAAAATGCTCCTTTATGGAAACGCTTTATTATACCACTATCATTTCTATGCCCTTCAGGATAAATAACCAGTGAATAACCTTTTTCCATTAATGGTTTGTACATCTCCAAAACGTTCTCATATCCACCATCGGAAGGAAGAAAATCGGCGTATTGAAGAGCATAGCCATAAAACGGATGTTTATAATTATTGCGATTTGTTAGTACTAAAACTTTAGGATTTAACAACATCATCAGCATTAAATCGATATGCGACTGATGATTGGCAATTACAATTGATGCTTCGGAATAATCTTCCCCCAAGGGGTTAATAATAGTTTTCCTGGAAAAGAAATTCATATAAATTAAAAACCATGTTAACTTACTGAATATAAAATGGAAAACATATTTTTTCTTATCCCTGTTAGCAGGAAAAACTCTGAAAATAAACGACAATAATGTCATAAATAAAGCACCTGCAACAAAAACAATTAAAGAACTTATCGACATTATAAAATCCAACAAAGTAACCGGACGGTTTCTTAAACCTTTTTTATATGAAACCAGCCAGTTAAATATTGCCGGGAGCAGGATAAAGTTGACCACTACAACGCTAAAAATGCCAATTATCGACATAAGAGCGATAGATTTCAGGGCAGGATGCTTTGCAAAGATCAATACTCCGATTCCTGCCAAAGTGGTTATGGAAGAAAGTATAATTGAAACTCTGTATGAGGAAATGTCTTTAATTCCATATTTATAATCCTGCAATAATCCACGCATCATAAAAATGCTGTAATCGATGCCTAAGCCGAAAATAAAAGTGAGGATAATTATGTTGAAAATATTAAATGATATTCCGAAAATTCCCATAATCCCAACAGTCCATATCCATGAAATTAAAACCGGAATCATGGTTATTATTGTAAGTTCAATTCGACCATATGCCAGCAATAAAATTATAAAAACAAAGACCAGCGAAATGATTATCAATTTATTAAAATTATTGTTAAGCACATCCATAAGTTCACTGGTAATCAGGCGCCTATCGACTATCCAAACATTATCTTTACCTTCGAATGTATTATAAACCTTATTAATTGTTTCATTATTTCCCTCAAGTTTTAACACATTAATTACTGCTGTAAGCGTATCAGTTTCTATTAGATAATTGGAGGTTATTTTGGATAATATATCATTTTTAATATTTGGATCCAGAGGTTTATATTTTTTCAAAACAAGGCTATCGAATCCACTGAAAGCATTTGCCTTGAATCCTCTTGCCATTGCTAAACTTTCGATTTTAGATTTGGTGGAATCATATCTATTTTTCCAAAGGTTTTCCCAACTTTTAATAAGTAGTTGCTGTTCATGCTGTGATTTTAAAAGAGAACTTACTACAGTATAATTTGTAATTATCCCACTCTTCTCCAGACTATCAATACGATTGGCCACTTCAATATTTCTGTGCAAAGCCACATCTAAATTTCTTCCTACACCTGCTATATAAATTGTTTTAAGCGAAGCAGAAGTAATTTCATTCAACTTATTCTCTGCCTGCTTAAGCATATCGCTCATATAGTTATTTTTCATCATATCGGCATCAAAAGTTACCTTTGATGAAGTAAACCATAAAACTATAGTAATGAGCACAATTGACAATTTTAAATAATTGTTTTTATGTAATTCAAGCCCTGCTATTTTGTCGATCAAATTATTTCTTCTTTGGACCTTTTTTGTTCTCTTATTTTTAATTAGATGAGGGAGTATTATTAAAGAAAATAAAGCAGCAGAAAATACGCTGATTGCAGCAAAAACTCCCAAATCGTTTAAGGCTTTCGAGTTTATAAAAAGCAGGCTCAAAAAAGCAGAGGAAGTAGTAAGGCTGCTCATTATTATGGGCGTTGCCACATCTCTGAATAATATTGACTTATCGGAATTTTGACGAAAATGGGAAAGTATATGAATTGCGTAATCGACTGATATTCCTAATAATACAGAGCCTATACCCAGAGCAATTGCCGAAACTTCCCCTATAAAAATACCCATGAAGCCAAGGGCCATCAGAGCACCAAAAATTACAGGTAAAAACACTAAAATAAAACTTGTCTTCCTTTTAAAAAACAAACTTATGAATATTAAAAGCAACAAGAAGGCCAGAGAAACTGTAATAATTATATCCTTTTTAATTCTTTGTGCGTTCCCAAATGTTACAGCGGAATTACCAAAATATGTTACCGTAAATCCCTGGTTTTCTGCATTTTTTATCAAACTATCAAGTTCGGCAAACAAAGTCTTATTCAGGCTGGTATTACTATTGCTAACAGGAGTGGCCATCAACAAAACATCATTACCGTCTTTGGTTATTATCAAACCATTTTCTATTTCGAAATTATCATCGATATTGAATTTCTTCAGTTTATTCAATGCATAATTGCTAAAATGCAAAGGATCGGTTTTAATATTCTTTTTTGTTGCAAAGCCTGCCGGACCAATAAGTAGTTTATAGTTAGCATCGATAGTTTTTTGTAATTCTTTTTCGGTTAGGGAAGAATCGATTTTATCAAAATCTTCAGTTTCCAGAAATACCGGTAGGTGCTCTATAATAAAATCATAGGTAGCCTGTATTTCTGAATTTCCCGGTGCTTTTTCAAGAGATTTTAAATAATTGGGAATTAATTTACTTTCAAGAGTTTGCGAAAATTCTTCCGAAAACTCTAACAATTTGGATCTGCTTTTATTTTCAACATTCTCAGCAAAACTGATGTTTATGAGTAGTTTATCTAGTAGTTTTGAGTTTTCAAAAACAAAACTCATATTATCGATATTCTTGCTATCGGGTAAAACCCGGGAAATATCTTCAGAGAATTTTAGTTTAAATGTAAAAAATGAAGCAGCAATTATTATTGCTAACAAAACACTCAATCCAAGTATTTTATTCCTTTGAAAAAACCTATATGTAAAAAGAAATAAATTACTCATTTCCCATATTTGATTTTGTATAATTTACTATTGATACAATTGTATAAGATGCTAAAAATACTGCAGTTCCAAGTGAAGCCGCAAGTACCATACTTCCTGTAACATATTGAAGAATACTATACCCAAATTCCTGTAGGGTTTCATAAAAATGACCTGTCATTATTTGATCTTTAAAATATTCCACAGTATCAAAACTAATATCCATATCGTTTTCAACGAAAAGAGAACCAGTTTTATAACTAAAATAAATAATAAAAGGGATTAGTGGCGGAATGCTTATGTTTGAAAATGCCAAAACAATAATTTTGTTTAAACGGAATAAATGTGCCAATACTGCGGCAATTAGCATTTGAAACCCCCAAACGGGAGTAATCCCCATGAAAACTCCAAATCCCATTGCTAATGCAAGTTTCATTGGGCTTTCATTATGTTTCATTATCTGATCTCTGACAATAGTAGTAAACTTATTGTTAATTAAGTATTTAAAAAATCTTTTTGGGAAAATATACAGATAAGCAATCAAGACCAAAAATGTGTTTAAAACGCTAATTCTTGCAAAATCCCGGAAAGGTTTAAAATGGCTTACTCTTTCATTTTCAGGAGGATAATAAACACAAACTGAAACGCTTTTTATTTCTATGTCGCTCCACTGTGAACGTACGAGCACTTCCAGTTCAAATTCGTATTTTCCAGTAATCCATCTGGTATTTTTGTATTTGTGAATAGGGTATAAACGATAACCCGATTGGGTATCCCTAAGTTTCTGCCAAGTAACTGCCCAAAACCAAAAGTTAGAAAACTTATTGGCAAAAGTATTTTTTTGCGGCATTCCTTCTGCCTGGATATTTCTCCTGCCAACAATCAGGGCTTCAGGACTTTCCTTGTGATGATGAAGAATAACTGCCAAATCCTCAGGATTATGCTGCCCGTCGGAATCGATAGTAATGGCATAATTGAAACCATCATTCAGAGCTGCCTCAAAACCCTTTTTTAAAGCACAGCCTTTTCCCCTGTTTTTGTCATAGGAAATAATCTTTATGCCCGAGATACTATCTATTATCTCTTTAGTATTATCAGTCGATCCATCGTTAATAACATAAACATCAGAACAAAATTCGATTACTGATAATATTACTTTCTTTATGGTTTTTGCATTATTATATGTTGGAATAATAACACATACATTATTATTCCTATGTTCCAGATTCTCTACCATTAATTTGCTTTGTCAATATGCAAATCTAAGAAAGTAAACCGTAATTTTCATAACAAAACACTACAATTCATTTTTTAATTAACTTTACCAAAAGGTGAGTAGAGTTATTGAAGCAATTTCATAAAAATTCTCTTGTTAAGAATAAATTTTTTAATAAACTCAAATAAGTATATTTGAACATGAAAAAGTCGGTAAGAAAAAAGAAAAATCCCCTAAACTTTATATTTACGGGAAAGCAATATCACGATAATGCTATTATAGAGTTATTTAAATATACTAAGGATTCAATTGGTGAAATCCCGATTACCAATGTGGAGGATTTTAAAGGTTTTAAAAATGAGAATGAAAAATATTGGCTCAATATAAGTGGCTTACATGAAACAGAAAAAATAACCAGAATATGTACAAAATTAGGTATTCACAATTTATCTATTCAAGACATACTGGATGTTAACCAAAGACCTAAATTTCAACAATACGAAGAATACTTATTCTTCTCACTGAAATCAGTTATTAAATCAAATAGTAATGAAACTGAAAGTGAGCAAATTAGTTTTATTCTTGGCCGTAATTTTATTGTAAGTTTTCAGGAAAAAAAGGCAACATTCTTTGAACACATACGATATCGATTAAGAGAAAATGTAGGAATAATACGTCAAATCGGAGTGGATTATATTTTGTTCCTGTGTTTAGAATCCATTATCGATAACTATTTTAAAACAGTTGATGAAATTAACGAAAGTATAGATGAAATTAAAATCAACACTCTTACTAAAGACGCATCACCCACAATAATTGATGATATAGAACTCAATAAACGCCTCACATATAAAGTTAAAAAGTCGGTTTCTCCAATTAAGGAATTTACTGCAGTTTTGGAAAGGAGTGATTCCATTTTTATTGATAAAAGCCATATGAGATTTTATTATGAACTTAAGGACCTTTCCTTAACAATAATGGATGATTGTGATTATTTAGGAAGCATGCTCGAGAGTAAAATAAATTTATACTTCTCCATACAGGGACATAATATGAATCAGGTAATGAAGACATTAACCATAGTGGCAACCATTTTTATTCCGCTAACTTTTATTGCCGGAGTATATGGAATGAACTTTGGTAATATGCCTGAACTTGCCTGGAAGTATGGTTACTTTATGGTTTGGGGACTATTCCTGATTTGCTTCCTTATTATGTTTGTTTATTTCCGAAAGAAAAAATGGTTCTAGTTATTTGATCAGTTTAAGACTAAAACCTATAGAATATTTAGCATTATTTATTAGAACGTAAGAAGGCAAACTATTCTGGTAATCAGAAATGTAAATTTCTGATTTTCCTTCAGGTTTTGAATTCCACTTTAAATTTTTTATTTTATTTTTCCCGCTATAGCGGAAACTATAATAGTTATTAAAATCGAAGGAATTTTTCAAAGCAATATCACCTGAGTTATTATGTTTGAAAACAAGCGTTTTGCTATTATTTCCATATTCGTTTAATAGTGCAGCAATATCATTCATCAAAATTTGCTTCACCTCTCCCCTGTCGAGAACAGACACAAAATAGTAAATATTAAATTCAGGTTTTTCATTTTTATAATCAATGCCAATATCAAAATATTTCATCCCAATTTCCGACATAAAGACCAGGCGAAATTCAGTTTCATTTACTTTCTTTATTAAACAAACACCACTCAACTCATTTCCCATCACTTTCAAATTTGCTTTATAAAGTGATTTGCTTAATTTACCGCTAAATATGGTTGGAATACTTAAATCGCTGTTATTTAAAACAGTATAATTTTTTAGATAACTGGGCGAGCAGGAGAATAAACTCATTGTGATAAATAAGGAAAAAACTAGTATTTTATTTATCAAGAATTTCACGATGATTAATTAAGTTGAAAATCTGAATTAGTCAAATCTATATTCTGTTGATATTCATGAAATTTTATTAATGTAAAATCATCTCCGGGTTCTAAGAATTTCACTTGTACTACATTCAGACTTTCTTTATCAAAATAAATATAAATACCTGACAGCATTTGTGAAACCTGCTCATTAACCGCTTGAAGTTTAGCAAGATAAAATTTGGAATTTTGAAAAAACTCAACATTAAACTGGTTATTATCAACAAAATCGCCACTAACGGCCATAACTATAATATTACTTATTTGTTTGAACATTGGGTTGGAGTTAATATCAAACTCACTTATTTTACCTTCATTGTCGATGAGAAATTTACCTTCCGAAACTATAATGGTGTATTCGAATGGTGTATCATATTCCCATCTGATATTATCTTCTTTTTTGAAGAGAAATTTACCCTTACTGATAACTACCTCTTCAAGCATGCTCAAGTGTTTTTCCTGAATGAAATTGCTTTTAATACTTTTAAGTAATGCCGAATGCTCTTTTATGGAAGTTTTGAGTTCAGTATCATCTTCTATTCTTATTAAATCGGTTTGAGCCCCGGCAAATCCAACAAACGACAAAATTAAAATAAGGATACTAATTTTCCTCATAAGCTTTTACTTTCAGTAGTTTATCGAGAGGAACTACCTGATATCCATTATCTATTAAATAAGGTAGAAAACGACTTAGTATTTCAGGAGTATTTTCTCTGTTATCGTGAAAAAGTATTATATCGCCGGCATGAACTTTTCGTTTAAGACGGCTAACAACTTTATCAATTTTGCCATTGGTATCCCAGGAACGCAAACTCCATCCCAGCGAAATAACTCCGGTTGTTTTTATAGCTTTAGCCAATAGAGGATTAGTTACTCCAAAGGGTGGCCTGAATAAAGTTGGCTTTTTGCCAATAGTTTTTTCTATTAAATCATTTGTCTTTTCTATTTCAATAATCATATTTTTTGTGGAGCGCAAATCAAATATTTTCGAATGGCTATAACTATGATTACCAACAACATGCCCTTTGCTAAATACTGTTTTAACAATTTTGGGAGATTCTTCAATTTTACTACCTACACAGAAAAATCCTGCTTTAATATTATAGAAATCAAGAATTTCCAAAATTTTAGGAGTTATTTTTTCATCGGGGCCATCATCAAAAGTAAGGGCAACAATTTTTCCTGGTATAGCCGCTCGCTTTAAGGATTTCAAATAGAAATTAAATCTTATGGAAGCCGATCCCATAACCAGCAAACTTATATAAAATGCAAATAATGGAATCAGCAATAATATTAACCAATAACCAATAAAATAGTCAAGTGCTACAATAATTATTGTAGAAACTACGAGGCTAATATTTGAAAACTGATATTTCGTCATCTAATTTTCAAAATTACGCTTTTTTGCAAACAAAAAGAGTATGACTTACACCAATATTTTCAATTTCTTTTTCGATTAACAAACCGGCCTTTTCAACTAACTTTCTCATATCTTCAGAATGATACATTTGTGAGTTACCATTTGCTATAGCAGTGAAATACAATGAAGTAGCATGCAAACTATAGGTAGATGCAGGAAATTGCTGTAAATCCCAATAAGTTTCCAAAATGAAAACCCTACCATTTTCATCTATTGCTTCATTGCTACGGTTTAATAATCCGAGTATTTGCTCCTGCGAAAAGCAGTCTAAAAACTGACTCATCCAAACCGCATCATGACCTTTGGGAAATGGAATACTGTTATCAAGTAAGTTCAATGCATGAGTATTTATTCTGTCTGATAAATTTTCTTTTTCAATATTTTTGTTTGCATCATTAACCTGTCCGGGTAAATCCAATATTGTCATTTTCACATCGGGATTATTCTTCGCACAGAAAATTGAAAACTTACCAGTATTGCCACCCACATCAAGAATTTTCTTTGGCTTGGATTCAAAAATGAAGGGTAATACTTCAGGAAATGCATAATCAGAATAATAATGATCGAAGGCGAACCAACTTTCCCTAACTTTCTCGGGGAGTTCTGCTAAAGCTTCATAAACTGTTGGCCAACTACCAAACTCCTTCAAACCTTCTGGCTTTCCTTTAGTTATCGAGTCTTGCAGACTCTCCATTCCGCGGTAGTTTACATCCTGTGTAAAATCCATATTTACTCTCGTAAGCTCATCACTTTCAACAAAATAACCTGTTTTTGTGATAAAATATTTATGATCTACGGCATAAACCATTTCCAGGCTTATACCTGCTTCAAGTAAAACTTTTACACCATAAACACTTAAATCCAAAGCCTCGGCAACCTCTTCAATAGTGCATCCTTTTCTACGTTTTTTCAGCAAATATTTTAAAATCCCCAAATCGCGTAAGGCTTTGGCAGCATGAAACATTATTGGTGCAAATGCTATCTTTTGAGCATCATATTTTGCCTGCAGAGCAGATTTATCGTCTTTACCGTAATTATAATCCATATTTATTCAAAATTGATTTTGCAAAATAATAATTTATTTGGTGATGAGTAACAATTAATTTCAAATTATTTTACTCCAATCTACGAAGTGGATTCAGTAAAGGTTGTTTTGTGTAACCCTCGGGGTAAAAGAAAGAACTCTTATTCTATTTACCCCGTGATTCTCACGGGGCTATTATTGTCTATCCGTCTTCTATGAAATATTATAGATGGAAATAATTTAAAGAAGTAAAAGAATAACTTCCAATTTTAAACTAAAAAACATTAGTTTTCCCCAAAACCACTAAGTGGTTTCAGAAGAATAACCATAGGAGAATCCTATGATCAATAGCCTGACCTTCAATCAATACCCCGAAGAGCTTACACTAAACTATCCAATATTTTATAAGATTTAATTCTTCCAAAAATAGTAATAATTAAACCATTGTAAAGGATACTTTTTAATTATATGTTCCAATTGGTTAATATACCTTTCGAGTAAATTCTCAGCCAGCAAATTCCTATCTTTTATCGTTTTAGCCTTTTCTGGTTTAAAAGGCTCATTAGCATAAAAATGATAATGTGATGAACTTTCCTTCAGTGCATTAACATAGCAAATTGGTTTATTGTATTTTGCTGCTATCAAGAAGGGTCCGAGTGGAAATTCTGCATACTTGGCAAAAAACTTCTTCACCAAAGTATTAGTACCGGGCAAAAACCTATCACCATGCATGGCTACTATCTCATTATTTTCGAGTGCAGTTTTTATCTTGAAGAGATGTGAAAAGTCGTCGGATATGGGTATTATTATCATTTTCTTCTCACTCATAACATCATCGAGCATTGACTTAATTTTTTCATGCTCTGCCTGAAGCATAACTATGTGAACTTTAGTGTTTATTCTTTTTAGCAAATGTCCTGCTATTTCCCAGTTACCGATATGTGCTCCTACCAATAGCCCGCCTTCATTTTCAGCCATCTTCACAATATAATCCTCCCCGTCGAAGTCAAAAGTAAATTTATTAGGAAGCCCCGACATAAGCACAACCTTATCGATTATAGTCTGACCAAAAATATAAAAGTTTCTCAGGGTAGATATGGAGGATTTAAATCGCCCGTACTGATGCACATTATTAAAATACCAAATAAGTGGTTTTCTTGCTTTTGAAACAAAAATAAAGAAATACAGGGAAACAAAATTCAGGAAGAAGTAGGCAAATTTAATACCAGGCCAATGTAAAATTTGAATAAAAAACCAATATCCAAATTTACCCCCTCTGGTTTTGCCCTGCCATGATGACATTAGTTCTTCTGTTGCTCAAGAATAAAATTATATAAGTCGTCAAGTTTTTTAATTTTGACCATTTGTTCGCTTGTTACTTTGAGTCCGAACTCCTTTTCTATTACAACTGCAATGTCCACAAAATCAAGACTTTCTATATCTAAATCATCCTTCATTAATGCATCTGGCATTAACTGCTCTTTCTCTAATTCGAATTCTTCAATTAAAAATTCATTCACCTTTTCTACTATGTAGTCTTTTCCCATCAGTTATTATTCATTAAACTTTTACAACATGCAAAAATACAAATTGTTTCAAATTAATTGACTTAAAAAGTGTTAGAAATAAAAAAAATTACAATTCGTCGGATTTAAGTATTTTTATCATACCCTTAATATCTAACAGACGAATAATAAAAGCGAAAGCCAAACCACCTACTATCATAATGCTCATGCTAATTATCCAGTTTATTTGAACATAATTTGTAATAAAATAACCCACCAACAACAATAATGTAACAAGCCAGAAAAACTTAAAAATAAATTTATAATTGACTTTAATTTTAAATATTTTGATGGCCACCCACATTTGTAAGATTGCACTTCCGCCCTGAGCCAATAAACTTGCCCAGGCCGAACCTATAGCCATAAATTGAGGAATAAATATCAGGTTAACAATAATATTTGTAAGCAAGCCTACCAGGGCAATAAGGTTCAGACTCTTTAAACTTTTGTTTGCTGTAAGTAAGGTTCCGAAAATATAATTAGATGATATGGCCACAAAACTAAACATCAAAATTGTTAATATGGTTGACGACTGGCTAATTCTAAGGGCAAACTCTGCAGCCGTCTCGGTTTCGAAACGATGATACATCAGGTTCATTATTTCAGAAGCAAAAAAGCCAGAAGTAATAGCAATAATTATTGCTCCGCTAATCAATATTGAAAA
>PKTA01000144.1 GCA_002869365.1 Marinilabiliales bacterium
ACAAATTTCTCTTTCCAGTAATTCTTTTGCTAACAGGCGATCGATTAATCGTGTTACATCCGAATTAGTAAACATTATACTTTCTTTAATTTCTTTAACTGACATTGGTTCCGGATAGGCTGCTTGCAAATTTTTAATAATGTTAAACTGCGCATGTGTTATTCAGTATTTTTTTAAAATTTTAGAAAATTTAGCGTCAAGAAAGTTTGAAGTATGGAAAATATCAATCACCATTCTCTGCTGCTTACTTATTCGCGGATCCTTTTTTATTTTATCTATCATTTTAAATGTGTTTACAACAACAAATGTTTACAACAGCAAAAGTAATATAATATTTTAGACTGGGGTAATTAATTGAAAAAAATCAGTTAAAAGGGTGTTAAAAATTATTAATTTTATTGTAATTAGCAGAAAGTCAATGTGTAAATAAAGGTCATTTTTATTTAGGTTTATTCAAATCCACAAGCAACTTCAGTGAGTTTTAAACCTCTGTATCTATTATTTGTACCGTTAAACACCCTGGATTTCCTTTCAATCTTCTGAATTTCTAGGGGAAGTGTGTTAAATTCTTTACAATCTTCAGAACAACAGTGGTTATATTTTTCTGCACATTTATCACACTGTATAAATAAAAGGTGACATGCATCGTTGGCGCAATTAATATGATTGTCGGATGCTGAACCACATTGATGACATTTGCCTACAACCTCATCATTAATCTTTTCACCCATTCGATTGTCGAAAACGAAATTCTTACCAATGTACTCCGATTTTAAATCTAGTTTTTGTATTTGTCTCGCATATTCAATTACGCCCCCATGCAATTGGTTCACATCTTTGAATCCTTTATGTTTTAAATATGCACTCGCTTTTTCACATCTTATACCTCCTGTACAATACAGTAATACCTTTTTGTCTTTTTGGTCCTTAAATTTTTCGGTCACCATTAAGATCTCATCCCTAAAGGTATCCACATCGGGGCAGTATGCAGTTTTAAAATGACCTATTTCACTTTCATAACGATTTCTCATATCAATAACCAAAGTGTCGGTTTTTTGTGCAAGTTCATGGAATTCAAGTGCTGATAAGTGATTACCTACATTGGTAACATCATAGGAGTTATCGTTGAGTCCGTCGGCTAAAATTTTATCTCGTAAACGTACAATTAGTTTGTAAAAAGACTTACCATCATCTTCAACAGCATATTTTATGGGCATATTTTTTAGGTATGCTGTCGTCTCTAAATATTTCAAAAACTCATCCATATTATGCTCGGGAATACTCATTTGTGCATTTATTCCCTCGCGGGCTACATAAATTCTGCCGAGGCAATTTAACTCCGAAAATTTAATATATAGTTCGTCGCGGAATTCAGCGGCATCCTCCATAATTACGTAACGGTAAAATGAGATAGTTTTTCTACTATAAGTTTCTTCAGCAAGTTGCTGTTTAAGAATATCCTTATTAACTCTGTTATATAATTGTGCCATTACCTAAAATTTGGGCGACAAAAATAATAATTTAGAATTAATATAAATTAGAAATTGATAATTTAGGTCAACATATAGTTCATAAAATCGATACCATTTACGTATTTTGAACTTTTAGTAAGACGGAAAGGCAATTTGTTTGTTATTTGAGTTGCTTTCTTATCCTTTTCAAAATCGTATTTCAGTTCAACTATAACATCATTGCTTTTAAAGTTTTTCATAAAGGAGTTATTATTTACTCCTATTGAATGATAAGATAAATCATTGTCGAGGGTCAGGCGAAAATCACCATCGAAATTTAATGTATATTTTCTTTTATATCTGTTTAGCAGAGATGGTTTAAGTTTCATTAATACCTGATATGCCCAATCAGGCAGATCCGAATTTTCGTAAACGGATTTTAAAGTATCAAGGGTAAAATTCTCGTCCAGAAGAAAAGAATGGAGTGGAAATGAGAGTTTATTTCCAAGAAATCCTTCTCTGACTTTGAATTCTAAAACAGGGTTTTCAATATTTCCAAGCATATCACCATACCAACGAATTCTTGCTTTTTTTCTGCTTCCTTTGCCTGCTACATTATCAAAATAGAAATCTAACTCATTGGTATCGAGGTAAATATTATTGATAAACCGTGGAGAATATATTTCCTTAAATGCCGCAGGATGCAGAATAACTTGTTGGTAGATACTATGATAATTCATCTCATCTACTACAAACTTCCTTTCGTACCTACTTTTTTCTATGTTAAAATCAGGAAACATTTTATTTTTTTATTTTCCCCGGACTGAAGTCCGGGGCTAAATCAGATGATAAATTCTTTTTATTTCATCAATATCCATTCACTATTCACTATCAACTCTTAGAACGACTTGCTTTCTACAAACGAAACGTTTACACTTCCTTCAAGGCTTTCGGTTTTCTTTTTAAAATCAGCTAAAGCTTCAGTATTTGGACTATCAATTAGGAATGAAGCTTCAATAGACTTTTCATTTTCATCATATCTTTTCAAATATGATTTCCCGAAACTTGCTTTAATTATAGTTGTAATATCGTTTAAGCTAATTTTAGCACTGGCAGCATTTATATTCAAATAAAGGTTTTGCGATTTACTTCTTCCTTTAATTAAATATCTTCCCCAAATTATTACCATACCAATTGCAAAGGCAATTAATACAATAATAGTTTGACTAGCACCAAGCCCAAGTCCCAATGCAATTGCAAAGAACAAATAACCAAGTTCTTCCGGTTCTTTTATGGCTGCCCTAAATCTAACAATAGACAGAGCACCCACTAATCCTAACGATAATGCCAGAGATGATTTGACAATTGTAATAATCAACATCGTGGTAAAGGCAATAATTAAAAAGACTCCTGCAAACTGACGTCGGTTTGAAATTGTACGAGCGCATTTTATATACGTGAATTCCAAAATTATTGAAAGCACAACGATTACTGCAGCGTTTAATAAAAAGTCGTTAATTGATATTTGCTGTTCCTGAGTTATAAGAAATTTCTGGAACAAATTCCATTTATCATTCATGTCTATTGTATATAGTATGATTAAAAACGCCAAAATTAAGAAATTATAAAGATATGAACCTCCAATAATAATTTCTTTTAATATTTTTCTTTTTACCGCAATTAAGAGAATAAATTATATTTTAAGATGCAGTATATAGCGTGTAAACCATCCTGCCAGCCTATTTTTTTACCATCAACATAGGTGCGGCCATAATATGAAATTCCTACTTCATAAATTCTAATTCCGGGTACTTTTGAAATTTTAGCCGTTACCTCAGGCTCAAATCCAAAGCGTTTTTCATGTAAACTTAATTTTTTTAATGTTTTTGCTTCAAATAGTTTATAGCAGGTTTCCATGTCAGTTAGGTTAAGGTTAGTTAGCATATTCGACAAACTGGTTAAAAACTTATTTCCTAAGGAATGCCAAAAGAACAAAATCCGGTGTGGATTCCCCCCCATGAACCTGGAACCATATACTACATCTGCAAATCCATCCACAACAGGTTGTAATAGTATATTGTATTCGGCAGGGTTATATTCCAAATCGGCATCCTGTATTACGATATGACTACCACTAGCCATTTTTATTCCTGTATGTAATGCAGCACCTTTGCCTTTGTTCGCGTCCTGATTAAAAAGTTTTATATCTTCTTGCGAATTAATTTGGATATACTCCTCTAAAATCTTTCTGGTATTATCACTTGAATTATCATTAATAACAAGGATTTCCTTTGAGAAATTCCCGATTAACTCAACCGACAGCACTTTATCCAACAACTTGGTAATTGTTTTATCCTCATTGTAAACCGGAATTAATATGGATAATTTACGTTGCATAAAATTGGTTTTGTCAAAATAGAATTAATTAATGATGTGATTGGCGAAAATATTAATTAATTTGTGATGCAAATATTTATTTTAAATATATCCTCTGATTATTTTTAATTAATACAGTATCTCTACTATTTTCATTGGTTTCGAAACGGTAATTAAGGCTGCTCTTATTATAAATCATGAATTCATCTATATAAATTTCCTTCTTTGAATTATCATTTCCCTTAAGGAGAAAGGTGATTTTAGTATTGGGATTATTAAGTTTAAAGTTCATCTCTACCAGAGTCCAGTCGTCATTAATAACAAGGCTTTTCATTGGATTTACAATTTTACTCCACTTAGAATTATCAGCATCCTTTTCCTGAAGTATAAACATACAGTTTAACATATCCTGTCCATAATTTTCTCCCTGATTATACATCCAAAAAGATGCTGTATACCTGGTCGAAATTTCAAAAGTTCCTTCATCAAAGGAAGCTAGTTTATGATATTGTTTTTTTGGCCCGCTTAGTGCACCTGTTCCGCTTAAAATATAATCAGAGTTTTTATCCTCAAATCCGTCATAATACAGGAAGGCATTTGTGTCACTAATTAAAAATCCTTTCCTTTCTGTTAATTGTCCTTTGATATTATTGTAAAAATCTATTTCTTTTTGTGTAGTGTTTTTGAAGAAATCGTTTTTTGAAATTGTGTAGAGTTCAAATTCATTGTTTTTACTGATAGGCTTCGCCTTATCTAAAATAGCCTTCTCGTATTCAGACAGTTCTTCTTTTTAAAATATTATCAGAAACGGTTTATCAGATTTTATATCAGGGATAATATTTTTTTCATAATACCCCGGCGACATTGTTTGGACAATATTTTTACTTTCCCAAATAGAAGTACGAGTTAAATAACTACCTAAAATAGGTAGCCTACTATGATAAGATAATAACTGACTTAATAAATAAATTTTATCGCTCGCAGGTTTACCAAAATTTTCAGAACCAATATAGTAAAAGGGTAATGGTATAATTGCCTGATAATCATCTGGATTTATGCTCTAAAGACCTAAAATGAAATTTTTGTTCAATTGTTTTTTATCGAACATATTATTGGATTTGCGTATTTTTTCTGAGATATCCTGATGATAGGGGAGGCTTTCTAAGAAAAACAGCGCGACAAAAACTATTGTAACCATAATTGATAGAATCTTTTTACCTCGTTTTTGCAGATGTTTGGTATAACGGTCGATAAAATAAACGGATGAAATAGTAATAACAAAGTAGAAAACCCAGGCGAATCTACCAACGGCTCTAAATTGTTTTAATACTGAAAACCAATCGAGTGATGGCTTATAGAATTTGAATGGATAAGCAGTAGAAAAGATTAATAATAAAATTCCTGCTATTAATGCATAATGTAAATGATTGTTGTCTAACCATCTATTGTCGAAACTAAACTTCTTTTGTCTTCGCGACCTTTTAACAAGTAAAAATAAGTAGAAAAATATTGCAAGTAATGATGATAGACCTATATATGCCCAGCCTTCCCATATTTGACTTACATCGCCAAATATCATTGTTACCAATGGTTTGAAAGGTCTTTTTATTGGAAGAAAAACAGAACTTGCATCAGCATGAGCGAAAAAGAAACCCCATGGATTATCTGTTCTTCCATAATGAGTATCGGTGATAAAAATGAAAACTCTAAATATTATTATTGGAAGGAATATTATCAGAAATAATTTTACATAGTAAGAAATATCTACATCTTTTTGAACAAGCTGATGAATCAGTTTTACTATTGCAAATGCAAACAAAAAAGCTGCTGCTATCATACCAAGGTAAGCATGAATATAAAACGTAATTAATAAACTCATGAATAGCCAAAAACTATACTGTAATGAAAAATGGCTTTTCTCAAATTTTATAAACAAATACCACGTAAGTGGTAGAAAGAAACCGAACCCCAGGGCAAGGTGACCGGTGAGTCTGAAAATCTGGGGTGATAAAAGCATTATTAAAAAGCCCGAAATTGCTGCCAGCCAATAATTTACACCAAATTCTTTTAGAATTAAATAAATTAATAATGATGATATTAAAAAAGAAAATATCAATAAAAAATTGAGTATTCCAACACTATAGTTTGTTATACCCGGAAAAATTTTGGAAGTTAATTTTATACTTATTGATAATATCGGGGTACAATCGGTGTATAAAAAATGCTCTCCATAAGGATAATTAAGACCCTCAAAATTAATAGCATCTTTATTGTTATTTATATAATAAGTGTAGGTATAGTAGTTTTTGATCGCATCACCTTTTTCGCTGAACTGATGACTGTTAGGGTTTAATAAAATTGGAGAATAGAATATAAATACGAAAACAATTGTAATGAAAATATTAAGTATTAATGAATATTTTTGTTTATCTCTTCTCATTAAAATGATGTTAATTTTTACACTACTGTTTAGTCAAAGCAAAAGTAAAATTTTATTTATATACTTATGGTATTAATAGTAATTGATAGCAAAATCTTAATTAAATTTGTTGTTATTAATAATTTTGAACAAATGGTTAAAGTATCGAAGTTAGGTTTTGTAAGATTGGTATTTTTAGTTTTGATATTTATGCAATTTTCCATTAGTATTTTTGGACAGGATTTGAAATATATTTTTATAGGCCACTGTTACCAGCCAGATACTCAAGGAGACAAGGTTGATTATCGACTTGAAGAATTTGATTTTAGTGCTTATAAGGGAGTATGGCTTGGAGGAGATGTATGCTCCGAGGCACTATTAAAGTATTCGACAGTGAAATATATCGACAGCCTTTTTAATTTAGGTAATCCTGAAACACATTGGACTATGGGAAACCATGATGCCAGAAATGGTAACTGGGAATACATTACCGACTATAGTTATAGAAATACCTACTATGCTTATTCAAGTAATAAGCTTACTCGTATTGTACTAAATACGAATTTAGTACCTACTGACTGTGAAAGTATGGATGAGCAATATCAAATAATTATTAATGTTTGTGATACTATACAGGATTCTAAGTATTTAATTTTAATAATGCATCATGGCCTGTGGGATAATGTACCAGGTTTACCACCAACTTCAGAATATGCGCAAAGTCATTTACAGTATTGGAATTCTAATTGTTATGATGTGAATAGTAACTTTGTAAATTCTGTTTATCCAAAATTAATCGAAGTTGAACAAAAAGGCATTCAGGTTATTTGTATTATGGGAGATATTGGAGACCGGACAAATAAGTTTGAGGTAATATCTGATGATGGGATTCAGTTTTTAGGGAGTGGATTATATCATAATGAGGCGGATAATAATGTTTTAGTGTTAGATTATAAATTGCCTGAATATGACTTAAGTTGGGAATTTGTGAATTTGGATTCATTGCTGCTGGAACAGCAAAAATCAACGGACTATTAATTTACCTGTAAAAATAATCTTTGAATTTTTATTTTTTCTTACTCTGTAAATGTAAAGTCCTGATCTTAAATTTTCTGTACTAAAACTATAATCTGGTTTAATAACCCTGAAAGACGAAATAGTTTTACCCGACAGGGAAATAATTTCAATATATAATTCAGGAATGTTTACAGCAGATAAGGTTCTAAACTTGGCAACATCAGTTACAGGGTTTGGATATAACTGTAAGTTGCTTATGTAGGTACTATCAATGCCACTTATAAGATTTTCTACCACACCATTTTTATCTACTTTAACAACAAGTACATCATAATATCCGCTACCAAAACTATTTGTTTTTCCTATTAAAATCACTCCACTATCGGCTGTAGAACTGAGTTTATATGCAACATCTATTAAATCGCCACCAAGAGACAAATTCCAAAGTTCATTTCCTGATGTGTCAACTTTAACTAAATAAAAATCAGCGGAATGGTTTTGCCCAAAACTTTTAGTTGTACCTAAAAGATACATTCCTCCTTCTTGATTCTTCGCCATTGAGATACCATAATCATATTCAGTACCTCCAAATGTTTTTGACCAAAGTTTATTGCCTTGTTTATCAATCTTTAATAATAACATATCAAAACTTCCATTTCCCTCGCTTTGAGTTGAACCACAAACGTAAATACTGTCACCTATTGTTGTAACCGAATACCCAAAGTCATGTCCATCACCACCATAAATAGTTTGCCATAACTCATTCCCTTCATAATCTACACAAATCAGCATTATATCAGCATCATGTGAATTGAAATAGGTGGAATAAACTTCATCATAAAATCCTGCTTTTGTACCAATAATCAGTATTTTGTCCGTATCAAATTCGCATAATTCGATTCCATAATCATCATATTGCGTTCCAAACTCTTTCTTCCAAATTACCACTCCTTCACTGTCGGTTTTCATTAGTAGAATATCGCCACTGGGATCTACTTCTCTTGAATATCCCAGGATCATGATATTTTTATCTTTAAGTTCAAGAACATCATAACCAGTGTTTTTACTTGGAGTCTCGTATAGGTTTTCCCAGATAATATTACCTTGATAATCTATTTTGGTTATATATACATCCAGCCTGAAATATCCATTATTCCATGAATCACCAACTATAATATATCCGTCATTTACTTCTATAACAGACCTGATCAAATCATCATACTCTCGTCCAAAGGTTTTAATCCATTCCGTATTGCCATTTTCATTTAACTTAATAAGATAAATGTCAAGGTTTCCTGCGCCAAAACTTTTTGTGGAACCACCTAATAGAAAACCTCCATCAGAACATTGAATAACATCATATCCAATATCCTCTTGTATTCCTCCAAAATTTAGCCCGACACTTTGCTGAGCACTAACAATTACAGGAAATAGCAGCAAAAAAAATAAATATTTATAGGCTTTTAACATAAGTATATTAATGTTAAGCAAATATATTAATAAAGGTACTTGTTCTGTTAGATATGGTTAAATAATTTTAATTTATGAATGATTTAAATAAATATAAATATGTTTAGTTTACTGAAAAATATACATTTGTAATCTAATTTTATTTTTGGATATGAGGTTTAGTTTTTCAAAATTATTAGAATTTATTTTAATAGTGTGTGTTATCGTAATATACTCATCATGTGTTCGTTACGATGATTTTCCTTTAGGTGGTGTTCAGAGGTGCGATTGTGAAGTACTAAATAATGGAGGTGATAAATTTATTGGTTCGGATACTAGTCTCCCATTATTTGATGGTGGAAAGCTTCAAAGTGATGGTTATTCACGGAGCGGAAAATATTCGGTTTTAACAAATTCAAAAAATAAATATGCCCTTTCTTTCCCAATTAAAAATACAATGCCATTCATGTATTTTAAAATTAGTGTTTGGAGATATTCGAAAAATGGAAAAGGAGTACTAGTGGCTGCTACCGAAAATGCAAAAGGACTTTATTTAGCTAGTGAGAATGCAGTTGACAAGGATGAAAATGGATGGGAAAAACTCGAACTTGATGTTTTTATTCCTCATAATTTTGTTAAAAAAGAAATTAAAGTTTATGTATGGAATAATAGCACTGATACAGTTTATTTCGATGATTTAATAGTGCAGAGGCTTGCATATAAGAAATACCCAAAGTACGACCTTAAACCTTTACATATACAAATTGATACTTCAGCATATTTAAAACTTGATCGAAAACGACAACAAGCTTTTAGTAATGGTATTTTACAAACTTCAGATAATGACTGGATAAATGGCTTGCTCTTCAGTGATACTAGTTTTTACAAAGCAAAACTGCGTTTAAAAGGCGATTGGCTCGATCATCTTAAAGGAGATAAATGGTCTTTCAGAATAAAGCTTAAAAAATCGTTTAGTTGGAACAGGCTTCGTACATTTTCGATTCAGACCCCTGCTGCCAGAGGTTTCCTGAGAGAATGGGTTGCTCATAAAATATTTGAAAATCAGGATGTGCTAACCACTCGGTATGGGTTTGTCCCAGTGTTTATAAATAATAGGTCAATAGGGTTATATGCATGGGAAGAGCATTTCCAAAAGCAATTATTGGAATCCAGAAATCGCAGAGAGGGACCCATCTTGAAGTTTACTGAAGATGGTTTTTGGCAAACGGTAAAACTGGAAGCAAAATATAAATACAAAAGTAATTTACCATATTATCAATCGAGTTTAATAGTTCCTTTTGGCACTGGCAAAACAGTTGAAAGTCCAGTTTTATATCATGAGTTTTTAATAGCCCAAAAACTTATGAAACAGTATAAAGACCAATCAGCTTCTGTAAATGAAATTTTTGATGTGGATAAATTTGCCCGTTATTTTGCTTTGATAGATTTGTTAAGAGCCCATCATAGTCGTGCCTGGCATAATCAAAGGATGTACTATAATCCAATAATCAGTAAACTAGAGCCCATTGCCTACGACGGGTTTGGTGAAGATCCATCTCTGTTCCTTGGTTTAGAAAATAATTATGTTTATCGAATTCTACATAATGAAGATATACATGAAAATGAATTCGACCATGTTTCAAATATTTTTCATGACAGCATTTTTGTTTCTAAATATTTATACTATCTGGAAAAGTATAGCAGAGACAAATTTATTCATTCACAATTATCAAACTTATTACCTGACCTTATTTACTACGATTCAATTCTTAAGAAAGAGTTTCCAAACATAAGTTACGATACAAATTATCTCTACCGAAGTGCAGAGGATATTAGAAACTATCTTCCTGAATTACAAAAATTCCTTTACTTTTATTCAGGGACAGAAAAACCTAAAAAACTCTTAACTAACAATAATTATTCGGAAGAAAATGTTTACGAAAATTCTCCTGAATTTTTTGTTAATGCCTATCAAAATAACAGGATAAATGATAGCTTAAGCATTGAAGTTTTTAATTATTATCCAAGAACAGTGAAACTGTTGGGAACAGGTTTTAATAATGAGTTTATTGATTTTTATCTCCCCAAGGGAATTGATTTAAGTCCTTATAACAATGGTGATGACAAAATACTATCATTTAATAGTGATACTATGGCAAATTATTTGTTTTTTGTTGTTGATGGTTCGGATGAAATATTCAAAAAGGAAATTAATAAATGGCCTTACCCTGAAGGTGAAACGCCACAACAAACTCTACTTAAATTAGTAAATTTAAACGACACAACAATTTTTACAAAAGTAGTTGGGGAAGACATTTATTTTAAAAAGGGTGAGTTGGAAATTAGAAAGCCAATAATAATACCGGCAGGCTATACAGTTAATATAGAAGCAGGAACAAGGCTGAACCTTCTTGACAGTTCTTTTATTCTGTCATATTCATCATTTGAATTTCATGGAAATAAAGCCAGTCCAATAATTATTACGTCGACTGATTTTACAGCCAGAGGGATTACTGTATTACAGGCTCAGAAAACTTCAAATTTAGAATATGTACAACTGGAAAATTTAAATACTTTTTATTACAAAGGTTGGGGATTAACAGGAGCACTCACATTTTATGAGTCGGATGTTAATCTCGATAATATTTCCTTTTATCGAAATCAATGAGAGGATGCCCTGAATATAGTTAGGTCCAATTTTGTTTTAAATAATTCATATTTTGACAATATCTATAGTGATGCATTCGATTCCGATTTTAGTTCTGGAACTGTTCAATATGTAAAGTTTACCAATATTGGTAATGATGCAATTGACTTTTCAGGAAGTAAAATATTGATTAGCAGAACTAGCATTTCAGGCGCAGTAGATAAAGGTATAAGTGGAGGTGAAGATTCTCATTTGGAAGTTAGAAACTGTTTAATAGAAAAAGCAAATATCGGTATTGCATCGAAAGACTTATCTACAGTTGAAGTAATTGACACTGAAATAGTTGATTGTAATTATGGGCTGGTTCTTTTACAGAAAAAACCGGAATATGGACCTGCAGAGATTTCCCTAAAAAATGTTGATATTAAAAATGCCAAAACAGAAAAATTAATAGAAAAGGGTTCTGTTGTTAAGAGCAATGGTAAAGCAATCTATGGAAAAGAAATAAATGTTGCGGCCAGATTCTATTAAAATTTACCAAACATTAATTAACTAAAGGATTTCTTTGAGTTCAATTAGGTTTTCTATCTCGAAAGTGCATCCATTATTGTTTTGCTGTTTTAGCGGGTTAAAATAAACCTGATCTAATCCCACATTTTGAGCGCCCACAATATCAACTTCATAATCATCGCCTATCATTAGACTCTCACCTGAAGTTGCTTTGGCTCGTTCAAGAGCGTATTTGAAAATTCTCAAATCAGGCTTTTTAACTCCTGCGTCCTCCGAAGTAATAACCTCCTGGAAGTATTTGTCCATACCCGACGATTTTAACTTCACAGCCTGTACTTCACTGAAACCATTTGTTATAATATGAAGAGGATACTTATCAAATAGATATTCAAGTATTTCAATGGAGTTCGGAAATAAGTTGACAAGCTTCGGACTTATGGTAGTATATTCATCTCCAATCTTTTCTGCCAAATTCTTATCACTTACACCAAATTCTTGCAATGTTAAATGGAAACGTTTTCCCTTCAATATTTCTTTACTTATCTCGCCTACGCGATATAAATTCCAGAGTTTTTCATTGTGGAAAGTATAGGCATCATGAAATTGTTTGCCGGATTCTACTCCTATTTCAGTCAACTTATATTTATCATGAATAATTTCAAAGGCTTCTAAAGCACTGGTTTCAAAATCCCAAAGAGTTCTGTCTAGGTCGAAAAAAATATGTTTGTACTTAGATTGCATTTAATTTTATATAAATTATTTGCCGAAATTTTTTAATTGCTCTTCGATAACTGCAATTCTGGCTTCAGCATCTGCCTGCTTTTGTTTTTCTTTATCGACAACTGCTGCAGGCGCATTATTTACAAACCTTTCGTTTGATAATTTCTTGCTTACGGAATTAAGAAAACCTTTGGTATATTTTAGTTCTTCTTCAAGTTTTGCAATTTCTTCCTCTACATTTATTGAGGAACTCAAAGGTATATAAAACTCCTGTGAACCAACAATAAAACTCATCGAACCCTCAGGTTTTTCTTCTACAGTTCCTATGGTTTCAATATTTCCAATCTTCTGAACAACAGGATAAAAGCCAAAGTCAGTGCCCTCATTATCTTTGATAAACAATTCTAAACTTTCTTTTTGCGGAATATTTTTTTCTCTCCTTATGGTTCTTATACCTCCGATTATTTTTTCGGCATATTCGAAGTGGTTGATAATGGCTTCGTTATAATCTTCTGATTTTGGGATTGCTGAAATAATTATGTCGTCACCAGCATCTCTATCCCTTAGTAAATGCCAAATTTCTTCTGTAATAAAAGGCGCAAAAGGATGTAAAACCTTCATCAACTTTTCGAAAATATCAAGAGTTTTCTCATAAGTAAAACTGTCAATTGGCTTTTGATAAGGAGGTTTTGCTATTTCCAAATACCAACTGCAGAAGTCGTCCCAAATTAGTTTATAAGTCGACATTAATGCTTCAGAGATTCTGTAATCGTCGAAACTTTTTTCTATTTGAGAAAGTGTTTGCTGGAATCTTGCTTCAAACCACTCAATGCCTAGTTTATTACTTTTAGGAGTTTCAATATTATTATCTACTTCCCAGCCTTTCACCAAGCGTAAAGCGTTCCATATTTTATTGGAAAAATTTCTTCCCTGTTCAACCAATGACTCATCAAAAGGAAGGTCATTTCCTGCCGGAGATGTGAGCAACATGCCTACACGAACACCATCGGCTCCAAAATCTTTTATAAGATCCAAAGGATCAGGAGAATTACCAAGAGATTTCGACATTTTACGACCAATTTTATCTCTTACAATACCTGTAAAATAAACATTTTTAAATGGTATTTCATCACGGTATTCGTTGCCAGCCATAATCATCCTGGCCACCCAGAAAAATATAATTTCAGGTGCTGTAATCAAATCGTTGGTAGGATAATAATATTTTATGTCTTCGTTCTCGGGATATCTTATTCCATCAAAAACACTTATCGGCCAAAGCCATGAAGAAAACCATGTGTCTAAAACATCTTCATCCTGTTTTATGTCTTCTGGTTTTATTTCAACCAAGTTAAATTCTGCTTTTGCTTTTTCTAAGGCCTCTTCAGGATTTTTCGCCACCAGCATTTCGCCATTTGGCAAATAGTAAACAGGAATACGCTGTCCCCACCAAAGTTGACGGGATATATTCCAGTCGCGAACATTCTCCATCCAATGGCGGTAAGTGTTTTTAAATTTCTCCGGGTGGAATTGAATTGATCCATCCTCAACAACTTCCAATGCTTTTTTTGCCAGTTCAGGCATTTTTAAAAACCATTGTAAACTTAGTTTGGGTTCTATAACCTCATCTGTACGTTCTGAGAACCCAATTTTATTTACATAATCTTCAATCTTATTAAGGTTACCTGACTTTTTAAGATCTTCTACAATTTCTTTTCTTACATCAAACCTGTCTTTTCCGATGTATAATCCGGCATCTTTTCCCATGGTGCCGTCATCATTAAAAATATCGATCGACTTCAATTTATATTTTAATCCAATTTCATAGTCGTGGATATCGTGAGCTGGAGTAATTTTTAATGCTCCGGTTCCAAATTCCATATCCACATAATCATCCTGAATAATTGGAACTGCGCGATTAATAAGTGGAACTATAACATTTTTCCCATGGAACTTTTTAAACCTCTTATCTTTTGGATGAACGCAAACGGCAGTATCACCCAATATGGTTTCGGGGCGGGTTGTGGCTATAGTTATAAACTCATCTTCACCCTCTACCTGATAATTTAAATAGTATAATTTCGATTGTATTTCCTTATGAATAACTTCCTCATCTGAAACTGCAGTTTTTGCTTTTGGATCCCAGTTGACCATTCTGATGCCTCGGTATATAAGTCCTTTTTCATATAAATCGATAAAAACCTGAATAACAGAATCGTATAATGCTTCGTCCATTGTAAAGCGAGTACGATCCCAATCGCAGGAGGCTCCAAGTTTTTTAAGTTGTTCCAGGATAATCCCACCATGTTTCTCTTTCCATTCCCAGGCATGTTCCAAAAATTCATCTCTGCTGAGTTCATTTTTGTTAATTCCTTCATCGCGGAGTTTGGCAACAACTTTTGATTCGGTGGCTATAGAGGCATGGTCGGTACCGGGAACCCAACATGCATTTTTACCCTGCATTCTTGCTCTTCTTACCAGCACATCCTGTATGGTATTATTTAGCATATGGCCCATATGTAAAACTCCTGTTACATTTGGTGGAGGAATTACAATAGTATAAGGCTCTCTTTCATCTGGCTCAGAATGAAAATATTTATTTTCCATCCAATATGAATACCATTTTTTTTCAATGTCTACCGGATTATATTTGCTGGCAATCTCCATTTTTATTCAATTTTTTTAAGTCTGCAAAAATAGAAAAATATCGTGAGCAGTATTAGTTTATGTTTTTTATAAATCTGACGATGTTAAGACCAGGTTTTTTTTATTTAACCGCAGAGCGCAAAGCAAATCGCAGAGCAGAGAAAAAGACTACTTACCTTCGCGATCTTGGTGCTTTCTTCGTGACATTTGCGTTTAAACTCTAAACTAATAACATAACTGATTCTATTCGGCCTTAGCGGGTAAGTCCCAAGCCATTACCATTATTCCTCTGTACCCTTTAAATATTTTGTTAATAAACTAACATCAAAGCTAAAAACAATTTCTTGCGCAGCTCATAAAAATACCTATTTTTGTCAGCCACGTAAATATTTTATGTATAACGAAAATCAATAATTATGTTTAAAGGTCATCCTAAAGGACTTTGGGTCTTTTTGTTTGCAAATATGGGAGAGCGATTTGGCTACTATACCATGTTAGCAATATTTATCTTGTTTTTACAAGCTAAGTTTGGAATGTCGGCTGAATCAGCCGGTCAGGTTTATGGAACTTTTCTTTTTGGTATTTATTTTATTCCGCTATTAGGTGGTGTTGTTGCCGATAGGTTTTTAGGTTTTAGCAAGACAATTATTTTAGGTATTCTTTTAATGATTGGGGGTTATTTTATGCTTGCCCAACCTGCATCAGGGAAAATATTTATTTATGCTTCTCTAGCTATTATTTCAATAGGTACAGGTTTCTTTAAAGGTAATTTACAAGCACTCGTTGGTAAACTTTATGATGATTCTAAACTTGATAAGTTTAGAGATTCGGCTTTTAATATCTTTTATATGGGTATTAATATAGGTGCATTTTTTGCTCCAACTGCCGCAGAAAAAATGAGTAACTGGATAATGAACAAATCGGGATTGCTATATAATGCAAACATCCCTGAAATGGCTCACCAGTATCTTGCAAACCCATCTTCTTTTACGAGAACAGATGAGTATACAAAACTGGCGAAAGAAGTAAGTACTTCGGGATATAATTTTACTGATTTATCAAGTTTTTCAACAGATTATATTAGTAGCCTAAGTGAATCATATAGTTATGGGTTCGGCATTGCAGCAGTTAGTATTACTGTGTCATTTCTGATTTTTATTATTTTCAGATCAACTTATAAGCATGTTGATGTGATGCATAAGAATATTAAAGTTGATGAAAATGATACTACGGTAGTAACACTTACACCGGCGCAAAATAAAAAGCGCCTGGTTGCTCTTGGATTATTATTCATTGTAAATATTTTCTTCTGGATGGCTTTCCACCAGAATGGATTTACTTTAACGATATTTGCACGTGACTATACTGTAACTCAGGTAGTTCCGCTTACTTATATTTTCTTTGACCTCAATGCATTATTGCCAATAATTGGGGCAATAATAGGACTTGTATTATTAGTAGGAAAAAACAATACAAAACTTACCCGAGCAGTAGGTGCTGCTATGATAGTGGTTGGTTCGGCTGTGGCATATTATGTAGTTGGACAATTTAACAATACAATGCCAATCAGCCCGATGAAATTCCAACATTTTAATCCTATTTTCATAGTATTCTTAACCCCGGTTATTATTGGAATTTTTGCTATGCTAAATAAGCGTGGCAAAGAGCCAAGTTCACCAAGAAAGATTGGAATAGGTTTGTTAATTGCAGCAATTAGTTTTACAATTATGATTCTTGTTTCAACAGGATTAATTTCACCAAAGGATTTTGTACCGGGTGCTCTTGCTGATACCATGCGTGTAACTCCTTATTGGCTTATAGCAACATATTTCAGTTTAACAATTTCTGAATTGTTCTACAGTCCTATTGGAATTAGTTTTGTTTCAAAGGTTTCTCCTCCGCAATATGCAGGTTTGATGCAAGGTGGATGGCTGGGATCAACAGCGATAGGTAACTTACTGGCAGGATTTATTGGACCTTTCTGGCAGCAGTGGGAAATGTGGCAATTCTTCGCGTTATTAGTAGGAATGCTTGTCTTATCTTCAATTTTTGTTTTCAGTATTATGAAAACTTTGGAAACTGCTACTGAAGATTAAAAAGAAAAAAATACTTTTGCAAGGCGTTAAAATTCCAATAGGGAGTTTTGACGCCTTTGCTTTTTATTAAAAACTAATATTTTGACTAATACAAAAACTATATATCCATGGGGTCATAACAGGCCTTATAATTCTTACGCTCAGTATTTCGAAAGAACCTTTGGAGAGAGGGTTCAGAAAACTACCATAGATGCAGGATTTACTTGCCCTAATCGGGATGGGACTGTTGCCCGTGGGGGATGTACATATTGCAATAATAATGCTTTTAACCCCTCTTATAACAACTCGAAAAAACCTGTTGATGTGCAAATAAAAGAAGGTATTGAATTTCATGCCAACAGATATCGCAGGGCGAAAAAATTTCTGGCTTATTTTCAGGCATATTCAAATACTTATGCTCCTCTGGAAGAGTTGAAAAAACTTTATGGTCCTGCCCTTGAAACGGAGGGAGTAATAGGTCTGGTTATTGGCACCCGCAGCGATTGTATGGATGAGGAAAAACTTAAGTATTTTGCTGATATTCAGAAGACTCATTATGTAATAATTGAATATGGAATAGAGAGTACTTACGATAAAACTCTTGAAAGAATAAACCGTGGACATGATTTCCAAAATGTCGTTGATATGTTGGATCTCACCAAGGAATATGGTATAAAAACCGGTGGGCATATGATATTTGGTTTACCGGGCGAAAGCCGGGAAGAAATGCTTAATCAGGTTTATACATTAAATAAACTGCCACTTGATAATATCAAGTTTCATCAACTACAAATTATCAAAGGAACGCACATGGCAAAGGAGTATAAGGAGCATCCCGAAAATTTTGATCTGTTTGCTATGCAAGAATATATCGACTTTATCGTCAAATTCTTAGAAAGACTAAATCCTAATTTTGTTGTAGAGCGATTTGCCGGTGAAGTACCACCCAGATATTTAATTAGTGAAGGCTGGGGTAAAATACGCTACGATCAGGTTAGTAATGCTATCGAAAAGAAACTCCTGGAAATGAATACCTGGCAGGGAAGACTGTATGAGTTATGAGTTTTGAATTATGAGTTATGAGTTGCGGGATGCGGGTTTATTTGTCATCGATCTCGCCTCAGGCGAGAGAGAAATCTCCAAAACAAATAAATATTGCATAGCCTTTTAGAGGATTTCTCAGTCGTAATTCTAACTCCTTCAAATGACACATCAAAACATATCTGTGTTAATCGGGATAATCCATGTTCCTATTATTAAAATCAAATCTCCAAAACAAAAAAGAGTCACCTTTTACAAGACAACTCCTTTTTACTTTCCTTGTCCTCCGAAACGAAGTGAAGGAGGAAGCCTTTTTACTTCAACACAGTTACCGTACCCTCAAGAACCTTATCCTTATCAAGCATACTGGTATATTTGATATTGTATACATAAGTTCCGGTTGGAACAAATTCTCCATTATACTTGCCATCCCACTGATCTTCAATATTATCTGATTCGAAAATGAGTTCACCCCAGCGTGAGAATATTTGTAATTTAAACTTTTTCAGACCTATACCTTTAACTTCAAAAACATCATTTAAACCATCACCATTGGGTGAGAATCCGGATGGTGCATAAACAACAAAGTCAGGGTGAACAGTAACAGTTTTTTCTGTATGATCCAGACAGCCATTATTTGTTTCAATATCTAGAGTTACAGTATATTCACCTGCTTCAGTATAAACATGCGATGGTGAACCTTGTGTTGAAGGGCTGCTGCCATCCCCAAAATTCCACTCATATGTTAAAACATCTATGCTATTTGAAGAATCAGCAAAATTTATTGTTGCTACATTGTCTTCCAGAATGGATTCCGGTGGGACGGCTACAAAATCTGCAGTTGGAGTTTCATATACCTCAATATATGCATTCTCAGTTTTTGTATCACCACACAAACCTTCATTATTTACTACCAAACTAATATCATATAATCCGGGTTCGGTATATGTGGTACTTGTGGTTTCAGAATTTGCATTGCTGCCATTTCCCAGATCCAATTCATAACTTACATTGGTGGTAGTATTTGTAGAATTGGAAGTAAATTCTACCGTTAGTGGATTACATCCTGAAATTATATCTGAAGCAAAATCAGAAACCGGGCTCTTAACTACATCTAAGTTCATTGTATAAGGTTCTGCCGGACAGCCATCTTCTTCTACCTGAAGTGTAATAACTTTATTGCCTTCTGCAGCCCACTGCAAATCATAAGGACCAATACCTGTTCCTGAGTTAATTGAAGCGCCATCAAAGTCCCAGGTATAATTTGCTGTACTTCCCGCATTTCCGGTATAATTTACCATAAAGGAAGAATTTTCACAAACCTTATCAGCCTGAATATCAAATGTTGAGAATAGTTCAGGTTTTACATTTATAGTTTGGTAAAGGGTTACCGGGCAACTAAATCCCATGACATTACCAACCAGAGTATAAGTTGTTGTTTCAAGTGGAGAAACATTAATTATTGCATTATTTTCCTGTCCTGATAAACTTGCATCAGGTGGGTCGGCAGTCCATGTTAGGTCGTCAGCATTTCCAACTGCTTCGATACTAACGGCATCATCGTAACACATAAAATCACTTGAAGGATCTAGTGTTATATCTGGAACAGGATCAACCTGCAATACCATATCATCAGTATTAACACAGCCATTTATATCTGTAACTTCTACAGTATATGTATAATCTGTTTGTGTATCGGGTGTTACATTTGGATTGTAAATATCTTCCTGTCCAACTAATGAAGGATCAACAGGGCTTGATGTCCACACATATTGTTCTCCACCTGAAGCTTCTAATGCGTATGAATCTCCAAAACAAATAGCATTGTTAATGCCAGCATTAGCATTTGGAAGTGGGTTTACAATAATTTCAATAGTTGTTTCTGCTGTAAAACTACAGGCATTTGTAACTTCAACTGTATATGTTGTAGGAACTGTTGGAGTTACATTAATAACCTGATTTGTTTCCTGTCCTAATAAAGAAGGATCAGCAGGGTTTGCAGTCCATATATAGGTTTCGTCAATAGAACCTGCATTAACAGTAATTTCTGTATCATCACCAATACAAATAGCATTATTGTCGGTAGTTGCGTTTGCTGATGCACCTTCCAATAGAGCGAAGGCTATATCAGTTTCTTCATGAGTACAATTATCTGTTGCTGTTAAAGTATATTCTGTTGTCCCCGCGGGACTAACTATTGGATCAGGAAGAGTTTCCTGTCCGGCAAGTGAAGGATCCACCGGATTTGATGTCCATAATAAATTTTGTCCACCAACTGTAGAGCCTTCCAACTGAACGCTTGTTACATTACATAAATCCTTATCAGGGCCAGCATTTACTGAGATAGGAGGCACAATTATAATTGCAGTATCTAAAACCTGCCTTCCACATGTGTCAGTAACAATGCATAAAACTTCAGTACTATCTGTACCGGTAATTGTAAAATCATGTGTTTCGGTGTTAAAACTGCCAGGCTGCCAACTATAAGAATATGGAGGGATGCCTGTTAAGTATCCATCTCCAAAACTTAAAGTAACCATATCCTCACAAGTTGTTTCATATCTTCTGGTTGTATCTCCGAAATAGGGTTTGTCCGAAATGAAAATGAAAGCAGTATCCTCCCTAAAGGGGTTGCAAATTTCGGCTTTATAAATTACCAGAATATCTTCGATTCCTTCATCATAAGGATCTGCATAAAAATTATAAAAATTAATCGTGTCACTCGTCACTCCTGCCGGAAATTCTAGGTAGCCTTCTAAGTCTGCCTGAGTTTGATAATCCTCATCCACTGTTGCAGAACCTTCTATCCTATAAGAGATTTCAAAATCGGAACTTAGTACTGAAGTAAGGTTGAATACCATATCTACATCATTATTACCACATGATTCATAGATTAAACTGTCAATTGTTGGATGTGAATACTCTGCATCTGCGTCAGCATTACCCAAAACAAAACTACCTTTTTCAAGAAACACTCCTGTATCATATGCATTATCTACAGCATCTCCCACTTTCAGCCTGATAGTATACCATTGGCATTTTTCTACCTCTCCTTCAGCAGGCATAGGTTCAGTAAAACCGTCAAAAACAAAATCATTAAAATGATCTTGTGTAGGTTGACTGTTATCAATAAAAAATTCGCAATGATTACATCCGTTGGGAGAAGAGCCACAATTAGATCCTCCATCACCTATATTTATGTTTTTTATTGAACATGGAATGTGAGTTCCGGGTATTTCAGCAATATTAATTGCGTCATCCAGAAAACCATTTCCGCCACTTATTCCATTTCCTGATAATAAAAACCCAAAAGCATCATTGTATTCAGTGGGTGAAGTAAATTCATTGTACTCTTCTGAACCAAATACATATGTGAAACTAGCTAGATCAGCAGAAGGTTTAAACTTAAACTCTATTATACATCCGTCTTGTGTAGGATCTTCAGCTAAAATATTTAAATCTTGATCATTATTAATTCCATTGGTGGGTGAACTAGCTTGACCTGAACAGGTGTTCCCGGATTCGATGTCGGAAACATGGCCAGTGGACATTACTATTCCTTTACCCTTTGGGAAACCAAGAAAGTATCCGTTTTTAAAATAGCCAACGGATGTGGGATCGCCAAAGAATACAATATCTTTTTTCGCATAGGCAGGAACACTTTCCAAGAATACCGTGTCAATTAAAGCAATTACGGCATCATAATCAGTACAAGAAGTAATCTCAAAATCCCCAAACTGGGCATTGGCTTTTTCAACATTAGTTATTGATAACCCTAAGGTTAAAATGGCAATTAGTAAAAGTAATTTTGGTCTCATAATTATAAATTCGGATGATGGTGTGGCGCAAAAATAATTAATTCACTCATATATGACAACTTTTTATTTTTTTGAGTTGCAGATAGGAAAGGTGGGAAAGGTGGGAAGGGTTGGAAAGGTTGGAAAGGTTTAAAGGCTAAAGGCTAATTGCTGAAGGCTAATGGCTAAGGGCTAATCCCGATTGCTATCGGGAAAAGTGGGCTAGACCAGGCAACATTCAACTATGCTTATTGAAACTCTATCGAAACTTGCAAACATGCATCCTGCAACATGCAACAACTTATCCTGTTAATTATTTCCTCTACAAAATTTTATTCCATACATCATTTGAGTACTTTTGCCGTCTAATAAAAATTGATGGTGAAAGACTTTTTAAACGGATTGAATAAAGATCAACGTGCTGCTGTTGAGGCTGTTGAAGGGCCAAAAATGGTGATTGCCGGAGCGGGATCGGGTAAAACCCGTGTGCTAACTTACAGAATTGCTAACCTCTTAAGCCTTGGTATCGACCCTTTTAATATATTGGCTCTTACGTTTACAAATAAGGCCGCCAGAGAGATGAAGGACAGAATAATTCAACTCATAGGCGACAAAGAAGGCCGTAATGTGTGGATGGGTACCTTCCACTCCATTTTTGCTAAAATTCTTAGAATAGATGGTGATAAACTTGGTTACCCTTCAAATTTTAGTATTTACGATTCTGATGATAGCAAACGATTAATCAGGAATATTATTAAAGATAAAGATCTCGATACTAAAGTTTATTCTTATTCTTATGTGGCCAGCAGAATTTCCATGGCTAAATCTTCTTTGGTTTCACCCGAAGAATATGCTGCAAATCCTGAGATAATTGCTGCCGACGAAAGCGCTCGTAAACCGGAAATAAAAAATATTTATGTAACATATAATAATCGTCTTCGTCGTGCCGATGCCATGGACTTCGACGATTTACTTTTCAATACTTATCTTTTGTTCACAAAATTTCCGGAGATACTA
>PKTA01000149.1 GCA_002869365.1 Marinilabiliales bacterium
ATTAAAGAGTTTGAAAAAAAAAATAGTTAAATAAAAAAAAGCCTTTCAAATGAAAGGCTTTTTTGTTTTGATTCCATTAATTTTTTCTTACAACCCGAATGTAATCCCAAATTTGGCAAAACTCAAGCCTGTATATCCGAGTTCAGCAAACAAGCCCATATTTTCACCAAACATCCATCTGCCTCCGGCAAACACATCAGGGTGCACTTTGGTATTTCCTGAAAATGTATCACTTTTCCCATTAATTACTATTCCAAATCCTACACCAGCATAAACATCTATATCATTAGTTTTTAAACCTAAAAAATGCCATGCAGCTCTTGGGCCTAGATAAAACCTTGCAAAATTTTCATTATTAACCAAATAGCCATAAGTATATTGACCAAGTTGGAATTCAGCAAGTCCACCAAAGGAAACAATTCCTATAGTGCCAGTTGGAATAACTCCAACCTCTCCACTAAAGTTTACTGTTGGTATAAATCCATAACTGCTTGGACCACCAATGCCCGCATTAAACATAATACTTCCTTTGTTAAAAACATTTTGAGCATTTAAACCAACACCCAATGTGGCAATTACCACCAAAATAATTAATTTTTTCATAATTTCTAAGAATTTAATTTATTATTATTTAGCAAAATTAATAGCTCTTGTTTCTCTAATTACAGTTATTTTTATTTGTCCCGGATAAGTCATCTCCTCTTGAATTTGTCGTGATAACTCATATGAAATCTTATCTGCTTCCTCGTCACTAACTTTGTCGGCACCTACAATAACTCTTAACTCACGTCCTGCCTGTATAGCATAAGTTTTAACAACTCCGGGATATGACAATGCCAGACCTTCAAGTTTTTTCAACCTTTGGATATAGGCATCCACAATTTCTCTTCTTGCTCCTGGTCGTGCACCTGATATGGCATCACAAACCTGCACTATTGGTGCTATTAATGTTTCCATCTCTATTTCATCGTGGTGAGCTCCAATAGCATTACAAACATCAGGCTTCTCACGGAATTTCTCGGCAAGTTTCATGCCTAATAAAGCGTGAGGAAGTTCCGCCTCATTTTCAGCTATCTTACCAATATCATGCAATAAACCGGCACGTTTGGCTTTTTTAGGATTTAACCCCAGTTCGGCAGCCATTGTTGCACTTAGATTCGCCACCTCTATAGAGTGAGCCAACAGATTTTGTCCGTATGAAGAGCGATACTTCATTTTACCCACCAGCTTAATTAATTCATGGTGCATATTATGAATACCCAAATCGATTACAGTACGTTTACCTCTTTCAATTATTTCCTGATCAACCTCATTTCTTGTTTTAGTAACAACCTCCTCAATGCGAGCAGGATGTATCCTGCCATCGGAAACAAGTTTTTGCAATGAAAGGCGTGCTACTTCACGGCGTATAGGATCGAAACCGGAAAGCAAAATAGCATCCGGACTATCATCAATTATGATCTCTATTCCAGTCATCGCCTCCAGCGCCCTTATATTACGTCCCTCTCTACCAATAATTCTGCCTTTAATGGCATCGTTATCAATATTAAATACTGTAACTGTATTTTCTATTGCATGTTCAGCAGCAGTTCTTTGAATAGTTTCTATGACTATTTTCTTAGCCTGTTGATTAGCAGTAAGTTTTGCTTCTTCCAATATGTCCTTAACATGAATCATCGCTTCAGAAGTTGCTTCTCCTTTAAGAGTTTCAATAAGTTCTGATTTTGCTTCAGTGGCAGAAAGGTTACTTATTTGTTCGAGTTTTGAAACCTGATTTTGGTGCATTTTATCAACTTCTTCCTGTTTCTTTTCAAGAATTTCAAGTTGAGTACCAAGGTTAGCCTTTAATGTGTCTAATTCATTTTGTTTTTTCTGTGCTTCTTCAATTTTCTTCGACAGAACGCTTTCTTTTTGTTTAACTCGGTTTTCGGCTACCTGTACTTTGCTGTTTCTGTCGTTTATTAATTTCTCATGCTCAGATTTAAGTTGAAGGAATTTCTCCTTTGCCTGTAAAATCTTCTCTTTTTTAATTACTTCGGCCTTTTCTCTGGCCTCATCCATTCTATCTTTGGCTTCCTGTAATTTTTCTTTTGCAGCCTCCATTAAGGAATCACTTTGCTTATTAATCGATTTTTTAAGAACCAATTTTGTAAACAGGAATCCTACTCCCATGGAAACAATTGCAATTGCAATGTAAACTATTATTTCATCCATCATTTATTGTTTTTGAGCAATCGCTTGAAAAAAATATAGCCCGCGAAATTCAGGATTCTTGTAAACCCCTAATTTTACACGCATGGGGCTGCCAGAAAATTCGAACGTCCAGCGTCCTCCTAAAAAGGAGAATCCCCTGACGTAAAAGTCAGAGTACTCAGGCCTGTTCTACAATCCTAATGAGCTTGACCCCAATTATTATACTGTTGAGTTTACAAACTGTTGAATTAAGCGGGCGATATTATATTTTTAAGAACTCTTCCTTTCTACTCAGATAACTGCTCTGCAAGCAAATCATCTATTTCCGATAACTTTTTTAGCATCTCTTTATCTCTGAACGATTTCTCGTATTCAAGATGTATTGAATTTGCAGCGAACTGCAGCGACATCATAGCGAATAAATCCTGATGATCTTTATATTCAAACGAATTTGAATAGTCCTTTATTGCCTGGTTGACTCTTTTCGCAGCCTCCCTGACTTCCTCCTCATCGCTTTTGTTTATTGTTAAACTGTATGGCCTACCTGCAATGGAAACGTTTATATTAATTTTTTCTTCGGTCACACGAAAACAAATATTTTAGTCACTTAAAACTTCAATACACTTATCTATCTCTTCCAAAAGGTTATCGATTCTTCTTCTACCCTCTTCAACTCCATATTCCAATTCAAGCGTATTTGCTATAGTATAGTTAAATATTTCATTTTTATTTCTCGAAATCTCATTTTCCATTTTAGATTTTGAATCCTCAACTTCTTTCAATAAAGATTTCAATCTGTCATTTTCTTTAATTAACTGTGCATTCTTTTCAATTAATTTCCTAACTTTATGCTCTATTCCGGAAACTAATGTCTGTTCACTTAACATATAATTATGCAAATTTACTAATGCAAATTTACTTAAACTAATTGAATTCACAAAGGATTAATTTTACATCCAATTACTCATAACAAAAAACCCTTAATGCTAAAAAAAATGAAAGAAGAATTCCTATACTATCTATGGTCAAATAAACTATTGTCACCCATGCTAAAAACAACTAATAATCAGGATATTACAATTATTAATCAAGGTCGCCAAAACCATGATAGCGGGCCTGATTTTTTTAATGCCAGAATAAAAATTAACGGTCAGATATGGGCCGGAAATGTGGAGATTCATGTGAAATCATCCGATTGGGAAAAACATGGCCATAACCATGACGACAATTATGATAATATCATACTTCATGTTGTTTTTGTAAATGACATGATTATAAAAAGAAAATCAGGAGAGATAATACCATGTCTTGAAATTTCAGGTCATTTTGATGAGAAGATGATTAATATTTATGAAAATTTTATGGCATCAAAAACCTGGATTGCTTGTGCGAATAGTATAAGCAATGTAAATCATTTTGAAATCCATTCTTGGTTAGACAAACTGGGAGTGGAAAGACTTGAAATTAAATCCAATAATTTTATAAAACAATTGGAGGAAACTAAAAACGACTTTCAGCAGTTATTCTATCAAAAGTTGTCAAGAGCATTTGGTTTTAATACAAATTCTCAGGCTTTTGAAATGATGGCTTCCATATTACCCTTTTCCACCCTTAAAAAATGCCTTAATAACCAACTACAGATAGAAGCTTTGCTTTTTGGACAGGCAGGCTTTCTCAATAATGAGTTTCATGATGAATACCCTAATCAATTAAAAAGAGAATTTAACTTTCTGGCAAACAAATATTCCATTGTTCCTATGGATATTAAACTCTGGAAACATATGAGAATGCGTCCGGTAAATTTTCCCTCCATAAGGATATCTCAATTTGCTGCATTATTGGAAAAATCCGGATACGATTTATTAAATATTATTGAAACCGATCGTTTAAAAACTGTTATCAGCCTCTTCGAATGCTCAGCATCCGAATATTGGGATACACACTTTCGTTTTGATAATAAAGTAAAAAAGTCAATAAGAAAAAAACTAGGTATCACCTCTGTAAATCTTATATTAATAAATACAATTATCCCATTTTTATTTACCTATGGCCGACTAAATAACAAACCAACGATGGAGGAAAAAGCAATTAACTGGCTTGAGCAAATAAAGGCTGAAAACAACCTGATAATCAGAAACTTTAAAAAACTCGATATATCTCCTAAAACGGCTTTTCATTCACAGGCTTTAATTCATCTTCATAAAAATTATTGCGATAGTAAACGCTGTTTAAATTGTAGAATTGGACATAACATTATAAGCGGTAAAGTTATTTAGTTTGAAAATTATTTTTCTAAAGAATTAATAAATTTTAAATATCCTGCTATAATGTTACTTATGCTAAAGGGCGTCTGTTTTTTAATTAAATTTGCCTTACCATCAATAAACATAATTTTGGACATTAAGGGAAACAGAAATATAATAATTGCAGGCATATATTCACTTTTACTGCTTTGTTTTGGAACCATTGGTTATATGGTTATCGATGATTTCAGTTTGGTGAATGCATTTTACATGACCGTAATAACAGTTTCCACTGTGGGATTTGGGGAAGTTCAAAACTTGTCTGATGCTGGTAAAATATTTACATCAGTTCTCATTCTGGGAGGGCTTGGAGTATTAGCATATTTCATAACTTCTATTTCTCAGAACTTATTTCAAAACCAATTGAGTTTTTTTTACGGTGTATATAATAAAAGAAAGGGGGTTGCTAAAATGGAAAAACATGTAATAGTAGTAGGCTATGGTAGAAATGGTGGGCAGGTTGTCAACGAATTGATGTCGTTGGGTTCAAGTTTAATTGTTGTAGATGAAAGCCACGAAATAGTAATTAATAATATGGGGCAACCCATTCGATTTATTGAGGGTGATGCCACTCAGGATGAAATACTTATAAAGGCCGATATAAAAACAGCAATAGCCCTTATTACAACTCTGCCCAACGATGCTGACAATTTATTTGTAGTACTTACTGCCCGTTCATTAAACCCCGATTTAAAGATAATTAGTCGTGCTTCAAGTGAAAGTAGCGAGCAAAAATTAAGAATGGCCGGAGTAGACAGTGTTGTTATGCCGGAAAGAGTTGGAGGAGCACATATGGCCACTCTTGTAGCCAAACCTGATGTAGTTGAGTTTTTAGAACACCTTTCTATTCATTCTAATAAGGCCACCCAGTTGATGGAGATTATGTGTAAGGAAATCCCTAAAGACCTTTTAAATAAACCTATACGTGAATTAGGGATACGCCGTAAATCCGGAGTTAATATAGTTGGTTTTAAAACAGTAACAGGTGAGGTTATTTTAAACCCTTCACCTGAAACTAAATTAATTCCTGATTCTAAATTATTTGTTCTTGGAACAGATGAACAAATTAAGCAATTACAAAATATTCTTGAGGGAGATCCTGATTAAAAATCAGCTTCAAATTTACCATTGGTAATATTTCTACTTTCGTCATTTGTATTATGCCTTGTAAAACTAAATGTGTCTTAAAAATGGGGATCAGTAAGTTCATTATCAATCTCTCCGGCTAAATTTAAGGCAATAATAGCCTACATTAATGCCGAATTATGAGATATTTCTATATTCCCAGCACAAATCACATAAAACCTTTAATTTTTGTTCTCCTTCAGTCTCTTTAATAAGTTTTTTAAGACTATCGGAGACATTTGCGGCCCCAGCAAATTTAAAGATTAAAGCAAAAAATGCGAATATGAATAAAAACCTCAAAACTGTTTTTTTAACAAATATATTATGATCTGGTGATTAATAGACGTTTAGCAATTTTACTTAACGTAAAATTAACAAATTTCTAATTTTGGTAAAAAATAATATTCAATCATTGTTTTTTTGCATATTTGTTGTTTATATCTACAAATGTAAAATCAGTTTATGGATCAATTCTTACAATCAGTCGACAATGCAATAGTTTGGTATAACGATTACATTGGTGGCTATGCCATACTTTTATTTTTAATTCCAACAGGAGTATATTTTATTATCCGGCTTAAATTCCTGAATGTCACCAAATTAAAACATTCTATTCAAATTGTTGCCGGAAAATATGACAAAGATGACATAAAGGGTGACGTAAATAGTTTCAAAGCCCTGACAACTGCTCTTTCGGCAACTGTTGGAACAGGAAATATAGTTGGGGTTTCTCTTGCCATTTATTGGGGTGGCCCCGGAGCCGTTTTCTGGATGTGGGTAACAGGCTTTTTGGGAATGATATTGAAATATGCTGAAACTACTTTATCACACAAATACCGACACTTTAACAAAGACGGTACCGTATCAGGTGGTCCCATGTATTCTATTAGGAGGGGAATTACAGAAGTGTATAACTGGCCAATATTTGCTAAAGTATTGGCAGGAATATTTGCTGTAGCAACAATTCTTGCTTCCCTGGGAACAGGAAATATGGCACAGGCAAACTCTATAGCCCATGCACTGAACACAAATTATAGTATACCTGTTCTATATACAGGAATCGTAATAGCACTTATGGTTCTTTTGATAATTGTTGGAGGTTTAAAGCGTATATCTGAGGTTACTTCCAAACTGGTACCCTTTATGGCTATCACCTATTTTATTGCCAGTGTCATTATAATTGGGTCAGAATATAAACATATTCCTGATGCTCTGTATTTAATTGTTAGCAGTGCTTTCACAGGTACCGCTGCTACAGGGGGTTTTGTAGGTTCTGCCTTTTTAATGACCCTCGTTTGGGGAGTACGTCGTGGTTTGTTTTCCAATGAAGCCGGCCAGGGGTCTGCTCCTATTGCTCATGCTGCAGCAAAAACTAAATATCCGGCACGTGAAGGACTTGTGGCCTCCCTTGAGCCACTAGTTGATACATTAATCATCTGTACACTTACTGCACTTATGATAATTACAACAGGAGCATGGCAATCAGGTGCCGAAGGCGTTGAAATGACTATTATTGCTATGGATACAGGCCTGGCAGAAATTGGAATTTCAGGAATTGGTAAACATATTGTAGCTTTAGGATTATTTATGTTTGCCTTCTCAACTCTTATTAGCTGGTCGTATTATGGAACAAGAGCAGCAAATTACCTTATGGGGGAAAAGGCAATAATACCTTACCGCTTTATATATGGTGGTTTCGTATTTCTTGGCTCAATTTGGGGATTAGATTTAGTTTGGCACTTTGTGGATATGGTAATTACATTTATGACATTGCCTAACCTTATTGGTTTGTTGTTACTCTCTGGTATTGTAATAAAAGAAACAAACGAATATTTCGATCACATGAAGATATACAATAAAGAAAATAAATTGGGTTAGATAACGTTATCAATTACCAAGGCACAGTTTAGATAAATTTTGGAATAAACAATAATAAATTTATACACATAATTATGAAGTATCTTAACATTTTAGCAATCTTAATTATTGGAGTAAGTATCTCATTAATAAGTTCATGTAAAAAGGATGACACTGGTCCTCAATACACAGAGTCAGTAATGCTAATAGATAGTATAACATATCCTGATACTGTTGCCTTCGGTGGCAAACTTCCCATACAATTTTATGGTGTTATCGGCGATGGTTGCGATTATTTTTCACGTTTTGAGGAAGTTGAGTTAGACGAAACTGATCCTGCAAATACATTTAAAATTCGAATTTATCGTAAAACAGAAGAAGGTGTAAATTGTACTGAACAAGTTAAATACTTAGAAGATGCAATAATTAACCTAACGGGAATGGCAGCTGGCAATTTTTATATTAAAGTAGTTCAGCCCAATGGTAGTTTTCTCGAAGGACTTGTTTTTATAGAAGAATAAATTTAAAAACGTATAAATGAAAACCGTTATTGATTAAATTGATAACGGTTTTTCTTTTTTTAATCTTCTTGCTAATTTTCGTAAATTTGCAATTCAAAAATAAAGCAGTGGAAATACTTGAAAAATTAGAAGTAATAAAAAATCGTTGGGAGGAGCTTGCGGAACAAATGAGTGATCCGGAAGTTATTGCCGACATGAAAAAATTTATAAAGATTAACAAGGATTACAAGGATCTTGAGCCTGTAGTTCTTGCCTATAAGGATTTTAAAACCCTGGTAGAAAATATTGAAAATGCCAAAGAAATCATTGAAAATGAAAAGGATCCTGAATTCAAAACTATGGCTAAGGAGGAACTTGAGGAGTTACTGCCTCAGCAAGAGATTATGGAGGAGAAAATCAGGGTATTGATGATTCCTAAGGATCCTGAAGACGATAAAAATGCAGTAATGGAAGTTCGTGCCGGAACAGGTGGTGATGAAGCAAGCATATTTGCAGGTGATTTATTCAGAATGTATCAAAAATACTGCGACACTCAAAACTGGAAAATTGATATTGTTAATATGAATGAAGGAACTGCCGGTGGTTTTAAAGAAATTGTTTTTAACGTTACCGGAAATGGGGCTTATGGTTTATTAAAATTTGAATCTGGAGTACATCGTGTTCAAAGAGTACCAAAAACAGAAACTCAGGGAAGAGTTCATACTTCAGCAGCATCGGTGGTAGTTTTACCCGAGGCAGATGAATTTGACATAGACCTTAACGAAAAAGATATCCGTAAAGATACATTCTGTTCTTCCGGTCCTGGCGGACAATCCGTAAATACTACATATTCTGCCATTCGATTAACACATATTCCATCCGGAATTGTAGTTAGTTGTCAGGATGAAAAATCCCAGATAAAAAATTATGCAAAGGCTTTGAAAGTGTTGCGTACCCGACTTTATGAAAGGGAATATGCAAAGCATCTGGAGGAAATGTCATCCAAGCGAAAAACTATGGTTTCAACCGGCGACCGCTCTGCTAAGATCCGTACATATAACTATCCACAAGGACGTGTTACCGATCATAGAATAAACCTTACACTTTATAATTTACCATCCATAATTGGAGGCGATATACAAGAAATTATAGAAAAACTTCAAATGGCCGAAAATGCTGAACGGCTTAAAGAAGAGTTCGAAGATTAACAAATTGAATACATCATAATCCAGAATCATGAATAGAGAAGAATTATTCAATATTATTAAAAAGAAACAGTCGTTTTTGTGTATCGGTTTGGATACAGATATTAACAAAATCCCTCCTTACCTGCTTGATAGTGAAGATCCTGTATTTGAATTTAACAAGCAAATAGTTGATAAAACTCATGATCTGGCCATTGCCTATAAACCAAATATAGCTTTCTATGAATCCATGGGTGCTAAGGGCTGGGATAGTCTTTCGAAAACAGTCAATTATATAAAGAAAACAACTGATGAAGTATTAATTATTGCCGATGCCAAAAGAGGCGATATAGGTAATACTTCCGCCATGTATGCGAAGACCTTTTTCAGTACATATAATTTTGATGCTGTAACCCTTGCACCATATATGGGATACGATACTGTTTCGCCATTTCTTGCATACGAAGGGAAATGGTCTATCATACTGGCACTAACTTCAAACTCCAGTGCAGCCGATTTTCAGTACTTACGTGATAAATCAAGCGGTGAATTACTTTACGAAAGTGTTTTATCAACAGGATGTAAATGGGGAAATACTGATAATATAATGTTTGTTGTTGGAGCAACGAAAGCAGAATCATTAAGAAATGTAAGGAAATTTGCTCCGGACAACTTTCTTCTCGTTCCCGGTGTAGGCGCTCAGGGAGGTAGTTTAGAAGAAGTTGCAAAAAACGGAATGAACTCACATTGTGGATTATTAGTAAATTCGTCCAGAGGCATTATTTATGCTTCCAAAGAAAGAGACTTTGCTGACATAGCCAGAGCAAAAGCCGTTGAATTGCAAACAGAAATGTCAGAATATCTTAAAGAGTTAGTTTAGGAATTTATTAATTTACAATATCCACACTCCAATTTCCCGGCTGAGAAATCTCAAACTCAAATGTAACATTATGTCTTTCAGTATGTGTTGCATTCCACGCACGGAACTTTATTTTCACAATAACAGGGAAGTTTATTGTTTCAACACCTATACTATTAGTATTTTGATAAACAACACCACTGGAAGAAATTACTGATAAATCTTCAAGGTCTCTATTAACAGTTCCATTTGATTTAATAGTAAAAAATAAACTATTCCCATCAGACATACGCTTGAAACTATATCGCAAAACAGCCTCTTTATGTATAACTTTGGGAGTAACTATTTTAGGTCCTTTATATTTATCATTTTCCCAAATCCCGTCTTTTATAGAGTCAATACCATTTACCTGAAAATGATAACTTCCTTCACCATCACGCTCCCCCATTTTCCATCTTCCAACATAAGTTTCACCAGTGCTCCAGGTATATGTTCCATTACCATGGGGATAGCCTTTTTTGAAACTTCCTTCATATGTGTCTTTTCCAACAGCTTTTCCCTGCCCATGGGCCAGCCCCTTTTTACATTTACCGGTATAAGTTCCCTGTAATTCAGGCACTATAACCTTACAATCATCCTGTGCTAAAAGAAAGGATGATTGTAAGATTATAAATATTCCTAATAAGTAATACTTAATATTTTTCATAATATGTGTTTTAAAAGGAATTATATTCCTTCAAGCACTGTTGTCCAGCCATGTTTGTCCTCAACCCTACCCTCTTGAATACCTCTGAGAGTTTCGTAAAGTTTGGTTGAAATTGGTCCGGCTTCTTTTCCATATTCAATGGTAACATCATTAATACGGTCGTATATTTTACCAATAGGTGAGATAATAGCAGCTGTACCGCAAGCGCCTGCTTCTTCAAAAGTCTCAAGTTCTTCGAATGGAACCGGTCTTCTTTCAACAGTTAAACCTAAATCTCTGGCTATTTGCTCAAGACTCATATTTGTTATCGAATGAAGAATGCTCTTTGATTTAGGAGTTATATATGTATTATCTTTTATTCCAAAAAAGTTTGCCGGGCCGGCTTCATCAATATATTTTTTCTCTTTAGCATCGAGGAAAAGTACTGAACTAAAGCCATTTGCATGTGCTCTGTGGCCAGCACGCATACTTGCAGCATAATTACCACCTACTTTTATATGTCCTGTTCCCAGGGGTGCTGCACGATCAAAATCGCGCACAACTTCAATAGATACAGGTTTAAAACCTTCTTTAAAATAGGGACCTACCGGTGTTACAAAAACCATAAACATATATTCCTTGGCAGGCTTTACACCAACCTCTGCACCGCTTCCAAAGAGTAACGGACGGAAATACAATGTTGATCCAGTTCCATATGGAGGTATATATTTATTATTTAACTTAGCAACAGTGCGCAAAGCCTTTTCAAATAATTCTTTAGGAACTTCTGCCATCATAATACCCTGGGCAGAAAGTTGCATACGCTTGGCATTTTCTTCCCAGCGGAATAGCCTTACTTTACCATCTACACCACGATAACCCTTTAAGCCTTCAAAGGCTTCCTGTCCGTAGTGAAGTCCGGTAGCAGCCATATGAATATCGATGTGTTCAGAACTACTTACTTCCAATTCGCCCCACTTATCATTACGATAATAACATCTTACATTATAATCTGTTTTGAAATAGCCGAACGGAAGTTCACTCCAATTTATATCCATGTCTAAAATTTTTACAATTAGTATTTAGTGTTTTATCTATAATTATCTAGGGGCTAAGTTAATAATAATTCCAAATCACTTTGAAAATTTGACACCCTCCTATTTAACTGTAATTTAGTATTTTGAGTTTTTTCTAAAAAAAATCATAATAAAATTTTATTATGTGATTCCATTCTAAACAATTTTAGGATACTGTTCATTAATAATTCCAAAAATGAATATCCGAAAAATTAATAACTAATTATTTACTTTTTAACTTTGCGAAAAGTTTTGAAATGATTTTTATCGAGCGTCAGGAAAACAATCCTCATTTTAATATTGCAGCAGAGGAATTTGTATTGAAGAATTTCAATGAAGATGTTCTTATGCTTTGGGAAAGCAAAGATTCGGTCGTTATTGGTAAACATCAAAATGCTTTTGCAGAAATTAATTATCCCTATCTGGTAGAACACAGAATTCCATTAATCAGAAGAATATCAGGTGGAGGAACTGTATTCCATTGTAAAGGAAATTTAAATGTAACTGTGCTAAAGCAATCGGATAACTCGAACGGATATATCGATTTTAAAGCATTTACAAAACCTCTTATTGATTTCTTAGAGGAATTTGATTTGGACGCAAAATTCGAAGGAAAAAATAACCTTACTATCGACGGATTAAAATTTTCAGGAAATTCAGCCCATATTTTCAAAAATAAAACACTCCATCACGGAACAATTCTCTACGATGCTGAATTATCCAAAATTGAAAATATAATTAACACTAATAGTGAATCATATTCTGATAAATCAGTAAAATCCATAGTGGCAAAAGTTACTAATCTCAATCCTCTTCTGAAAGATAAAACTGACTATAACTTATTTAAAGAAAAACTTAAGGTATTTTTATTTAAATACTACAATATCAATAAAATACATCAATTTACAAAATATGAAAAATCGGAAATTTTAAAACTTGTTCAAAGTCGATATAAGAGTTGGGAATGGAATTTTGCCTACTCACCGGATTTTGAATTAAGTAATGAAATTAGTCATGATAAAAATGTTTTCAGTTGTAATTTAAAGATAAAAAAAGGAATAATTTATGAAGGTGAAATAAAGCAAAATGGAAATGCCATGCTTCCCTTAATGAATCAAATTAAAGGAAGAAAATTAATGCAGTTAAGTATTAAATCTGCATTGGCAGAAAGCGGACTTGATCATGAAATAATTAATGTTATCTTAAAACTCTTACAACTTTCAAAATAACTTATGACTCTGAATAACAACGAAATACAGGAATTAAAAAAAGAGTTTTCAGGAGAAATTCTAACCGACGATTCCATTAAAATAATCTATGCTACCGACGCATCTGCATATCGTGAATTGCCTTTATTTGTTTGTTATCCAAAAAATATTGAAGATATTAAATTATTGATATCGTTCGCCGGAAAGAATAATACTACAATAATACCACGCACTGCCGGAACCTCTTTAGCAGGACAAGTAGTTGGTAATGGGATAATTGCAGATGTTTCAAGACATATGACTTCCATTTTGGAGTTAAATAGGGAAGAAAAATGGGTTAGAGTTCAGCCAGGCGTTGTTTTAGATGAATTGAATAAATATCTTGCTGAATTTGGTCTTTTCTTTGGACCTGAAACATCAACTTCCAATAGATGTATGATAGGCGGAATGCTTGGAAATAATGCATGTGGTGCCCGGTCGCTGGTATATGGCAGCACACGTGACCATACTCTGGAAGTAGATGCCATTTTAAGTGACGGCTCTCAAGTTAATTTTAAGGAACTCACAAAAGATGAGTATAATTCAAAACTTAAACTTAAGTCCCTTGAGGGAGATATTTTTCGAAAAATAAATTCAATATTATCCCTTCAGGAGAATATCGATGAGATTAATAAGGAATTTCCTCCCTCGGTATTAAAAAGAAGAAACACAGGCTATGCCATTGACTTACTGGCTAACACTGAAGTTTTTTCTGAAACAAAAGAAAAGATTAATATTTCAAAGTTACTTGCAGGCTCTGAAGGTACACTGGCTTTTACTACAGCAATTAAACTTAACTTGGTTGATGTGCCTCCAAAGTTCAAGGCGCTTCTTTGTGTTCACTTTGAAACCGTAGCCGAGTCGTTGAGAGCAAATAACAAAATACTTGAGCACTCACCAAGGGCCATTGAACTTATGGATAAGCCCATTATGGATTTGAGTAAAAAGAATATTGAGCAAGCAAAAAATCGCTTTTTTATCAGTGGTGATCCAGGAGCAGTATTGATTATTGAATTGGCTAAAAATACTGAAAATGAACTAGATAAAACATCAGAGAATCTAATTAGCGACCTAAAAGCAAATGCCTTTGGATATCATTATCCAATTATTAAAGGAAATGATATTAGCCGAGTGTGGGATGTAAGAAAGGCAGGATTGGGCATACTTAATAATATGGTTGGCGATGCTAAGCCGGTCGCTGTTGTTGAAGATACTGCAATCTTGCCCAAATATTTGCCTGATTACATTACCGATTTCGAGGAAATGCTCAAAAAGTATGACAGATCCTGCGTTTATTATGCTCATGCAGCGACAGGAGAACTACATCTGCGCCCAGTATTAAACCTAAAGAAAAAGGAAGATGTGGAGTTGTTTCATACAATTGCCCTGGAAACTGCGCACCTGGTTAAAAAGTACAAAGGCTCTTTAAGTGGTGAACATGGTGATGGCAGACTCAGAGGAGCATTTATTCCATTTATGATAGGAGATAAAAATTATGCTCATTTAAAGGAAATTAAAGCCGTTTGGGATCCCAATAATATATTCAATAAGGGAAAGATTACAGATTCCCCGGATATGAATTCCGGTTTGAGATATGAAAACGTTCCGGAAAAACCACAAATTAAAACTATTTTCGATTTTTCCAACGACCTAGGTATACTTAGGGCGGTTGAAAAATGCAATGGCACAGCTGTGTGCAGGAAGACAGAAATAATAGGAGGAACAATGTGTCCTTCTTATATGGCTTCTCGTAATGAAAATCAAACCACCAGAGCAAGGGCAAACATACTAAGGGAGTTTCTCACAAGATCTGACAAAACAAATCCCTTTAACCATAAAGAAATTTATGATGTAATGGACTTATGCCTTTCGTGTAAGGCCTGTAAATCAGAATGTCCTTCAAGTGTTGACATAGCTAAACTTAAGGCCGAATTCCTCCAACATTATTATGATGATAATGGGATTAGTTTACGAACCAGATTAATAGCCAATATTACCAAGGTTAATATGTTGGGGAGTTATATGCCTTCTGTATTTAACTTCTTTCTGAAAAATTCAGTTAGTTCTTACTTAATGGCAAAAGTATTTGGTTTTAGTACAGAAAGAAAATTCCCTCAATTAAGTAAAAAACCTCTTGACAAGATAATTGCTAAAAGAGGTAAACTGGATTCTGATTTTCCCAATGGAAAAGTTTATCTGTTCAATGATGAATTTACCAGATTTAATGATACTGCCATTGGTATAAAGGCAATAATGCTTTTAAATAACCTTGGTTATGAGGTTATTATACCAAAACACATTGAAAGTGGCAGAACCTATCTTTCCAAAGGATTGATCAGAAAAGCAAAGAAAATTGCCAACATAAATGTTAGTCTTCTAAAAGATAAAATTGCAAATGAATCTCCATTGATCGGAATAGAACCTTCGGCAATTTTGAGTTTTCGTGATGAATATCCCGAACTTGTAGATAAGCATATGAGAGAAGATGCAAATACTTTAAAATCTCACTGTTTTATGATAGATGAGTTTCTTGCAAATGAGATGAAAGCAGGAAAGATTAAAGTAACCGATTTTACTCATCATAAGATGAAGGTTAAACTTCATGGACATTGTCATCAAAAAAGTTTGGCCTCTACCCTACCAACAAAATATATTCTTTCATTCCCTGAAAATTATCAGGTTGAAGAAATACCATCAGGATGTTGTGGTATGGCTGGTTCTTTTGGCTATGAAAAGGAGCATTATGAATTAAGCATGCAAGTGGGCGAATTAGTGCTATTTCCTAACATAAGGAATACTGATGAGAGTACCATTATCTCTGCTCCGGGAACATCATGCCGTCATCAAATTAAAGATGGAACAAAGCGTACTGCCTTACATCCCATTGAAGTTCTCTGGGATGCACTCATAAAATAATTAATTATAAATAGTTATATATGATATTAATTGACAAACCTTATGTATCAGACTATCTGATAAAAACCATAAAAGATTTTAAACTACAAATAATTGCAACAAAAACAGCCAGGGAAATGATAAATGATGATTCTCTGAACTGGATAAATGAGATTGAGGCAATTAAAATTCTTGAAAACAACCCTAAACATATTTTATATTCCAATTCAGAAAATTCCATTAATTGGGTTGAGCACAATCTTACCAAAACAAAACTTCCGGAAAGGATTAAATTGTTTAAGGATAAAATACTTTTTAGGGAACTACTGAAGGATGAGTACCCGCAATTCTACTTTTTAGGAGTTAAATATCAAGAACTTAGGGATATTAATCCTAAGGAGTTAAACTACCCATTTATAATAAAACCAGCTGTAGGTTTTTTCTCAATTGCCGTTCATAAAGTAAATAGTAAAAATGAATGGCAAAGTGTATTAGATGAAATTGACTCAGAAATGGAAAAACTTGTAACTGCTTATCCAAAGGAAGTTATCGATGGTAATAATTTTATTATTGAAGAAATAATTCCGGGAGAAGAATATGCCGTTGACTGCTATTTCAATGATGATGGTGAAGTTATTATATTAAATATTATGAAGCACGTATTTTCTTCCGATGATGATGTTTACGACAGAGTTTATTCAACTTCAAAAGAAATAATCCAGGATAATTATGATCAAATACATAAATACATCGGTAATATCGGGAGAAAAGCAAAAATCAAAAATTTTCCTGCTCACATTGAGTTAAGAATAGATTCCAATAATTCCATAAACGCGATTGAGGTAAATCCAATGAGGTTTGGTGGTTGGTGCACTTCTGCCGATTTGAGCTGGCATGCTTTCCAAATTAACACCTACGATTATGTTGTAAATTCAAAAGTTCCCGATTGGAATGAACTTCTAAAAGGCAAGGAAGGAAAAAAATATAGTCTTATTGTATTAAATAATAGTTCCGGCATTAAAGAAGAAGAAATTAAATATTTTGACTACGATTTACTCTTGAAAGATTTTAGTAAACCTCTGGAAATCAGGAAAACGGACTATGTAAATTTCACAATATTTGGATTCTTATTTTTGGAAACGGATGAGAATAGTGAGGATGAATTAAATGAAATCCTAAATTCAAACCTTAGGAAATATATCAGTTAATGATAATATTCTAAATTCAAATAATTTTTTCTGTTATTTGCTTAACAAATATAATTTTATTTTACATTTGCCGTCAAAGTATCACTTATATAATAAATAGTAACACTATGTCTGTTGTAAGATTTGGAGTATCTCTGGAAAAAGAAATTTTAGATGAGTTAGACGATTTTGTAAACAAAAACCATTTTTCAAACCGTTCTCAGGCAATTAGGTCTCTAATTAGCAAGAAACTAGTAGTTAAAGATTGGGAAGAAAATCAAGAGGTTGCTGGTGCAATATCGCTGGTTTACGATCATCATAAACGTGATTTACTGAACAAACTTGCTGATATGCAGCATGATTTTTTCGATATTATACTTTCTGCACAGCATTTCCATCTGGATCATGATAATTGCCTTGAAATTATTGCAGTTAAAGGAAAAGCATTTAAAATTAAAGAACTTGCCGACAAACTAATTGCCATTAAAGGAATTCAACACGGAACTCTAAGTATGAGTAATAAACAATAAAATATTCATTAAAAAATATATTTTTTTGCACAATTAGTAACACCTTTATATTATTTAGTAACACGTATAATCAACAAATTAATGAGAAAACAGAAGTATTTAACAGTATTGTTTGTATTGTTTTTACAATATACTTTACTGGCACACAATGTAATTAAAGGAAAAGTTATTGACGCTAATACCAATACTCCCTTAGTAGGCACAAGTATAATATTATCAGGCACTTCCGAAGGTTGCACGACCGACGACTGGGGCAATTTTTTAATAGACACCGATTATGAATCGGGAGTCTTAATAATTTCATATTTGGGTTATGAAAGTCAGGAAATAGAGTTCACTTCTCATACCGAGTTTCTGGTTATTGAACTTAAACCAGATATAGTAGATTTAGGAACCATAAATATTTCTGCCAGCAAAATTACTCCCATGGAATCGATGGCACAAATCGATGTTAAACTCAGGCCTGTTAAAACATCGCAGGATGTTTTACGCATAGTTCCTGGTTTATTTATTGCCCAGCATGCCGGAGGTGGAAAGTCAGAACAAATATTCCTTCGTGGTTTTGACGCAGATCATGGCACTGATGTGAACATTTCTGTGGACGGAATACCTGTTAACATGGTGTCACAGGCACACGGACAAGGATATGCAGACTTGCATTTTGTAATTCCAGAACTGGTTAGGGAGGTTGACTTTGGGAAAGGCCCTTATTACGCTGGTTATGGTGATTTTAGTACTGCCGGATATGTAAGTTTTAAAACCATGAACACTCTTAAAGAAAACCTGATCAAAGTTGAGGGAGGAAGTTTTAATACCACAAGGGTTGTGGGGCTTTTTAAACTACTATCGAAAAAGCAGGAAACCAATGGAAAAAGCGCCTATGTTGCTGTGGAGAACTTCAATACTGACGGACCCTTCAACAGTCCACAAAATTTCAACAGGCTTAATATGGTAGCACGTCATAATAATATTATCGACAGATATAATATGTTTACCTTAACAGCATCCATTTTTAACAGTAAATGGGATCAATCGGGGCAAATACCTCAAAAATCAATTGATAATGGTATAATAAATAGATGGGGATCGATTGATCCAACTGAAGGTGGAAATTCACAGAGATATAATTTTATTGCCAAGTCGGTACACCAACTGCCGCAGGGAGCAATGTTTTGTAATCAACTTTATTATACACATTATAAATTTGATTTATTCTCAAATTTTACATTTTTCCTTAACAATCAGGGTTTTGGCGACCAGATTGAACAAAAGGAATATCGCGACCTATACGGCTACACTGCCAAATATTCAAAATCACATAGCCTTAAAAAAAACAGCACCATCGATTATGAAATCGGCGGAGGGTTTCGTTTAGATAAAATCACTAATTCTCAACTACTTAACACTTACAAACGTTATACTGTTCTCGACACATTTAACATAGGTGATATTAATGAGTTGAATTTGAATATGTATGCCAAACTTAACTGGACTATAAATAAGTGGTTTATCAATATGGGGCTGAGATTTGATAATTTCAAATTTGAATATTCAGATAAAAAAACCGGAGAATATAATAATGCCTCTAAATATAAATCCACTTTGAGTCCAAAACTAAATATAGTTTTTAACGCATCTGAAAATTTTCAATTATATGCAAAATTTGGTAAAAGTTTTCACTCCAACGATGCAAGAGTAGTAGTAAATTCCGACAGTCTCTCTACCCTACCCTATGCCCTGGGCAGCGATTTGGGTTTTAACTGGAAACCATTTCCTCGCTTTATTGTGAATGCGGCAATATGGTATATGTTTTTGGAAGAAGAACTTGTATGGTCGGGAGATGCCGGTAGTTGGGAACCTTCAGGAAGAACAAGAAGAATTGGACTGGATTTAAGTTTGAGATGGCAAATGGGAAGAAGTTTGTTTTTCGATACTGATATTAACCTTTGTGATGCTCGCTATATTGATTTACCTTATGGAAAGAATTATATCCCCCTATCGCCAAAAATAAGCAGTACAGGAGGCTTAAATTATAAATACCGTAAATCATGGACTGCTTCGCTAAGGTATAGGTATCTGGCTTCTCGTCCGGCCGATGAAATTAATTTGGTAAGCACTAAGAGTTACTTTATTATGGATTTTCAAACTTATTATACTACAAAAAGCAGGTTTAGTATTGGCTTAACCATAGAGAACATACTTAATACCGACTGGAACGAAGCACAATTCGCCACTGATTACAGATTATATAAAGGTGATGAGGATTACGGACTAACATTTACTCCTGGTGTTCCATTGAGTTTTAAACTTGGATTGTCGTATTCGTTTTAGTTCTAATTTTTATCAGGCTCCGTCAGGAGCCGAATATGGGTAGCAAAATAGGTTAAGCAATTATCCCGTCCCATCCGGGACGGAACATAAAACAACAATTGTATTATCTACCCACATTCAATCCCTAACGGGATTTATGTATTAGGTATCAAAAAAAGGAAGTTGTATTATTTCCAGACCTTCAAATTTTAAAATCCAGATGCACCATGAAAACAATTTTATTTCAGCCTACGTTAGGAACCGAATATGCGTAGGGAAATAGGGTTTGTTAATTTAAAAATATTTCCTACAAAGTATGTTTCTTACGATATTCAGTTGGAGTTAATCTTGTATATTTTTTGAAGGCAGTATTAAAGGAAGATTTGGAATTAAAACCTACATCGTACAAAACTTCGAGTACTGTCAACTCTTTTCTTTTTGGATCAGATAATATTTCCATTGCCTTCCTAATTCGAAATCCATTAACAAAATCAAAAAAGTGTTGGTTAAGATCGTGATTTATTAATAACGACAACTCTTTTACAGGCATGGTTATTTGCTTTGCCAGATCATAAATAGTAAGCGAGGGATCCAGAAAAGGCTCATTTTCAGTCATATAATCATTTACTAAATGTACCTTTTCGTTGAACTTAGCAGGGAGTTCTATTTTAGCATTTAAATTATCCTTTTCTGCAAGGCTATTATCATTTACCATTGTGGTAACTAACTGCAACTTAGAATCGATACCCCTGAAAAGTTCGGGTTGAGTTATGGTTTTAAACACCATCCAAATGATATATGACATAGCAATAAGCGATGTTATGAGCATCGAATAGAAGAATGCTTCTTCAGAGCCAAAAAACAAAAACAAGTTTTTAAGTGAGGCCATTATGGATGTTGTACTAAAAACAATCAAAAACTGAAAAAGCCATTTATAATTTAAGAGGCTGGCATTGGAATAATTTTCTAAAAGAAGTCGCCTGTATCTATTTACTAAAACAAACATAGCAACTAAATAAACTGTAATTTGGCTATGTATAAGGATGTATGAAATCTGAACTTCAATAATTCGGCGTGGTGCAGCATCATCGGCCTCAAAAAATGCAAACTGCCCGGCCAAATCCTGAGAGTAAAACCTAGGAACAAAAACAAGTATGTCGATAATAAAAGGTATTGCATGTAATAGGTGTTTCCATTTAAGTTTGAAGTTAGCATAGATAAAAGAAACCAGGTAGAGGTATAAAAATGGTAGTTTAAGAAACACTAAAGAACTTAATAATAAACCAAGGGCCGGATAGTTAGGATATATATAATTACCAAGAAAATTGCTGTCGGAATCAACAGCGCTAACAATTAAAAACATAGCCAATAGCACATTACTCAAATAATTTTTAGAGCGCATAGCTAGGAGAAAAGCGGCTAACAACAAACTTACAAACACTATAAGAAGTGATAATAATTTAAGAATATCAAGTTCCATTTAATCAGTTTGATTCAAAAATAGTAAAATATTAACTCATCGCTCTTAAAATCTATTATCAAATATGTTTAAGCAATTTCCTAAAATTACATCCATATAATTTCTATTTTTAAGAATCCTTTATTGAAAGGCCAATAATCATTCAAACCAATAAAACATGAAGAATTTATTAATACTAATTATTACGTTTACTCTTATAACATCCTGTAATTCAGAAATAAAAAACACATCAAATACTGACAATAAAACAGCCTTAAACAAAAGTGCCGAGGATGTTAGAAATGAAACATTAAGAACCTGGCAGGCTTATAAAAAATATGCATGGGGACATGATGCATTGGCACCACTCACAAAAACCTATCGCAACTGGTATAAAAAGCCTTTGTATATAAGTCCCATTGATGCTTATAGTACTCTTTATATAATGGGCTTTAAGGAGGAAACTAATGAAATAGAAAACTATGTTATCGACTCATTGGATTTCGACATTGATATAGATGCTAAAATTTTTGAAGTTAATATCAGGATTTTAGGAGGCTTATTATCCATGTATGAATTATCAGGAAAAGAGGAGATTCTGGCAAAGGCTAAAGATTTTGCAGATAGGATGCTTCCTGCTTTCGATACCAAAACCGGAATTCCAAAATACTGGGTTAACCTCAAGACTGGAGTTGCTCGCGGCGATACTGTTAACGTTGCTGAAGCCGCTACTTACACTTTTGAAATGGGAATATTGAGTTATTATACAAAAGACCCAAAATATTATCAGGCAGGTAAAAAAGCAAGTTTGGCTATATTTAACAGAAGGTCTGATATTGGCCTTATCGGCGATGTGATTGATGTTGAAAGTGGCGAATGGGTTTCTGAGAGCAGTCATATTTGTGCCGGGGTTGATTCCTATTACGAATATCTCTACAAAAGTTATTTACTTTTTGGAGATAATGAAATGGGTGAAGTTTGGAAGGAAAGCATAAAAGCAATCAACAAATATATTGCTGAAGATTATGACGGCAAACTATGGTATGGACGTGTACACATGAATACCGGAGAATTTGAAAATTCGGTGATTACACTTTACGACGCATTTTTCCCTGCATTATTAGGACTTTCAGGAGATACTGCAAGAGCAATTAGGTTACAACACACATGGGATTATGTATGGAATAAATATGGTTTAGAACCCACCGCATATGACTATAAGTCTGGTAAAACTACATACCCTACCTATGACTTGAATCCTGAAATTATGGAATCAGCATATTACCTTTTTAATATTAGCGGTGATAGTAGTTTTTATAAAATGAACGAGCAATATTGGGCAGATATCAAAAAGTATTGTCGCACAGATATTGCTTATACAAGTATAAAAAATGTAGAAACTATGGAAAAGAAAGACTATATGCCGACTTTCTTTTTTGCTGAAACCTTAAAATATTTATATCTCACTTTTACAAGTCATAATACTGAATATCAATTCAATGACTATACTTTTAATACTGAAGCACATCCTTTTAAAAGAGAACATTTTGATAAAGAGAAGGCTAAGATTTATTTGGGTTTTGACAAGAGATAATCAGTAATCTTTCGTGAAATAACAAAAGCCACCTTGCTTAGGCAAGATGGCTTTCTTATGTGATCCCGACAGGATTCGAACCTGTGACCCGCAGCTTAGAAGGCTGCTGCTCTATCCAGCTGAGCTACGAGACCAGCATTGTTTCGGGCGGCAAAA
>PKTA01000107.1 GCA_002869365.1 Marinilabiliales bacterium
ATACTTTCCGGAATGTGTGTACAACTTCACACTTGAAGAAAATCGATATCAATTTAAAGAATAAATATTTCCTATTTAGTAATAATGTCAGAAATATTTCTGAAAACAAAGTTTATGATTTACTTTGTAAGTACCAGTTTACCAGTATAATTACTGCCATTGGTTTTTACATTATAGATATAAATTCCAGCAGGATATGCTGAAGCATCCCAGCTAAAATTATGTTTTCCTTTATCTAAGTCACCACTATGTAGTACACTAACTTTCTTCCCGTTAAGGCTATAAATGCTAATCTCTGCATTTTGGTTTTCCTTTAGATTTAAACTAATATCTACCTTATTACTGAATGGATTTGGGAAAGTTACCAAATTAATATTTTCCTTTTCCATTTCGGCAACATCCGTCCAAACAAAGTCAACACCAAAGAAGTATAAATATTCAGCCATAAGAGCATCTTTCGACCAGCCATCTTCTCCCACAAGACCACCAAAATCTGCTGATGATCCAATGGTTTTATAGGTTTCGTTTTCATATGAAATTGCAGTAATATAATTAGGATTCTCATTTTGAAGAATAGGCTGTGCATCTCCTATTGGACTTAATCTATCGATATAATTGTTCACCCCTTCAAATGTAAAACTATAACCCTGGAGCATGCTTCCTTCGTAACCAAAAATCCTGTTAGCATCTCCCTGACCATCGACAAGTCCATTAATCATAAACTTTTCATGAACAGGAGTAGCATCGTCAAAAGCCCAGGTGTCGGCACCTTCCATATAAACACGGCCTCCATTATCCAAATAATCGCTAAGCAATTGACCTTCTTCATTGCTTAAAATATGATTGTTCGGGTAGGCACCTAAAACAACAAATATGGATTTATATTTTTCCATATCTAGAGGTAAAGAACCTTCCATATTTTCAGAACCTACATTAAGCATATTAAAGCAATTCTGCATTTGAGCTGCTGTAGTTACATCTGGAGCAAAGTCCATTACTAATACCGGAATTAATCCAACATAAGTTGAGAAACTATTTGTATTATTAATGCCATAATCGGCTGTAAAATCAATATTAAAGAAAACTGTAATTCCATCTTCTGCATCCTCGGCAACGGTAATATTATAAGTTGCTGAATAAGAATCGCCACCACTTAAATTGCCATAACTTATTTCACTATTATTAATAGTAATCTCCGAATCGTTCGTAGTAAGCGTTCCTAAAACATTAAAGGCTTCTGAGGAACCGGCATTCTCCAGCTCTAGAATGATATCAGCATTTTCGCCTGCATCTAACCTACCATTGTTATTGCCATTACTATCATCTATAGTGAATGTTACAAAATTGAGTGCAGGAGAATGAGCGGTAAGTTCAAATGAAGATTCCCACAGTGATCTACCTGACTCATCAACGGAGGTTACGGTAAACCCTATCTGGCTTCCGTCAGGAATACTAGGGAAAACATCAAAAGCAAAGCCATCAGCTACGCTAACTGTATCGTCAGAAGCAATATTTCCATAAAGTTCTTCACTATCTGTGAAAGAAATAAACTCACTGTTAGTTGAAATTGTTGTATTTACTGCTATGGCATCATCTGCCCCAACATTTGCAAGACCAACTGTTAACAATATGCTTTCATTATAGTCAATCATATTATCATTGTTTCCAGTTTCATCGTTTACAAAATTGTTTGCATAAACAACATAAGGACCTGAATTATTAATGATATCAACTGTTGACTCATAAGGGATATAATTAAATGAAGTAATAACTAAATCCATTGTTCCAATATCTTGTAGAGGAGTAAAAACCATAGTTGCTGTCCCTGAATTAACAGAAGCGGAAGCTATTATTTCACCATCCATAGATAGAACGGCTAAAGCACCTTCTGCATCACAGTTCACCTGAAATGTTGTTTCTCCCATAGGAATTGATGAATTGTGAGTAACAGTCATAGTTGTCGGCACATCGGTACGAACCATTAATGAAGGATCTCCGAAAATTGTCCAGGTATCTGTCATTTCATCACCACCTGAACCATAAGCATCATTCATGCCCATACAGCCATTCATGGTAATACCACCAAAGGTGCGTTTTATGTTATTTTCATCAGCTTCGGTAAGTATGTCGTTCATATCATCCTGACCTTTCATAGGAGGATTCCAACTCTGATTTATTGTTGACATAATAGTAGCAACTGCTCCTGATGGCTCACCGTTGTTTTCTGCCCTAAGCCATGCTTCTGCAAAGCAAGTTGTGCCAACGAAGTTACCGTTAACACATGCTACCGATATTATAAATGGAAGTTTATCATTGTTTGTTAGGTTGTTTACATTATTACTTGAAAATCCGGATGTTCCCCATGACACATCACTACCATGACCAACATAATTAATTATTGTAGCACCACTGTTTATAGCATCTGCAACCATAGTAGGATTAGGATTTCCATCTGCATCTTCTTCTCCCTGACTTCCGTCGAAAAGTTCGTATGCATAAGAATATGTATATGGCAGAAGTTTATTATTTGCAATATTTCTCATATGCACATAATCATATTCATTTTCATCACCTGGCCCCTGATCAGAAGCAATACCTATAGCATTTTCATACCAAGTGGACATTTGCAATGGATATCTTTCATAATCTATAGTTCGTTGTACCTGAGTTATGACATGATCTTCGTTTTGTGCAGAAAATCTTCCCACAAAACAATCAGGATAATGGTCAGAACCCACAATATATGAATAATCGACATCTGAATCATTTCCACTTACCATAGAAGAAGGTACTTGTTGTGCATCGCCAACCAGAAGCACAAAAGTTAATCCATTATCATTATAATAGTCGGCTATATATGTTTTAATGGCTGATGCACCTCCAATGGTAGCAACATCAACAATTTCTACTTCGGTACCGGTTTTTATTTTCCAATCGATTAAAGGATCCATCTCATCCATAAAATCGCCGTAGGATATTATAAGCATATTTCCATCTTCCTCAACGGGAGTATATCTTGATTGCACACTCTCATAATTTATAAACTGACGTTGATAAATATTTTTAAATCTGCTATCAATAGCACTCGGAAAATCATTTGAAACAAGAGTATTTATATTTGAAATACCATCTTTAAAAATCTTCAATTCAATATTATAATAAACCCTTAATGTTTTGGTTGCTGCATTATAAACAAAAGGGTTTATCAAAACTGTTTGTCCACGAAAATCTCTTATAATATATGGAGACCTTAAATCGGCCGTTTTGAAAGGGAAAAAGTTGTTCCTGTCGTATTGTGGCCCAAACTCATATTCAACATCAGAAGGATTAATTGTTCTATCAAAATTTCCTTTAGATGGTGCAACGAGAACATTTTCATAATCCACATATTGTGCTTTTATTACTTCCACCTTCATTGCGGCATCGGAAGGAATAATCACCGATGTATAGAACAGTGGCAATTCAGGACTTCCTTTTTTAAGTCGTTTTGCAGAACCCTCAACAAAAATATTCCAGGCTGAACCTCTGCTGGTTTCAACTTCCGAATAAGAAAACTCATTCATTTTAAAACTTAAAATACTTTGATCGATGTTTGAACTAACAAGGGAAATCCCTGTTTCGCCCTCACCCGACTCATTGATTGTAACAACATTTGTTGC
>PKTA01000109.1 GCA_002869365.1 Marinilabiliales bacterium
AACCGACGAAGCAATCTGATTGAATGATAGTAATTGAAACGCCAATCAGATTGCCGCACCCCCCTATTGTTAAGGTAATAATGTTTACAATCAAGGTGGGGTTCGCAATGACGTTATGTTTGCAAAGGCCGCACCGTCATTGCGATCTCGCCTTAGGCGAGAGAAGCAATCTGATTAAAGGCAGGAAGGGTTGGAAAGGCTGAAAACTCCGACACCTCGGAGTTGAACGACCTGATGATCAAAATATGATAGTGAAACATAAAAACCACGAAGTGGTTTCATATTAATAGCCATAGGATTGTTCCTATGGTCATAATGCGTATATGGAACCAATACCCTGAAGGGGTTACACTTTTAAAACTAAAAACTAAAAGTGAAAAACTAAAAGTGAAAAGTGGGCTTAGTTATGAACTTACCTGCCGACTTGACTGCCGGAAAAATTAGTTTGAAGGCAGTAATGAAATGAAGGCATGGTTATGAGTTGAGGACGGGACACACCAATAAAATTGACTAAGAGCCAAATTTAAACCACCAAATATATCATATTATCCCCATTGCCTGAAAGGCAATCCTTACCATCCATAGGGCAACGCCCTATGACTATACACCACGACAATCAAGCGCCCTGAAAGGGCAGATCTAGTTTTAATCTTGGATATAGGGTTAATTTTTTTGAAAAGGTGTTTTTTATTGCTGCCCTTACAGGGCGCTGGCTTTCTTCGTATTAATCCGGGGCCTTGCCCCCAGGTAGTTTAGGTTTGGCCTTCAGCCAAAATTCAAAATAAAGAGTGACGCATGAATTATTAGTTTCAGACGGAAACCTCTAATGACCAACTTTCCTGCAACCCGCAACTCATTCACTCCTCCAGTTCAATTTTTCCCTTCCCATATATCTTTTTCCCGGCATAGGCCACTGCCAGTCCGAGTAAAATAAAAGTACCACCTCCAATGGGAGCGCCGCCACCGGGAGCAATATCACCTGATCCGCCATGATCGCCGGCGGGTGGGTTAGGAACATCAGAAGCAAAGGATAAAGCAGGTAATGACAAGGCTAAACATAATGCAATAACGGCAGTTAGTTTACGAAACTTTTTGAATTTATAAACTGCATAAGTAGCAGCCAATGCTATAAGGACGTATGTTCCACCTCCCAAAGGAGCACCACCACCGGGAGGAAGATCGGTATTCCCACCATGATCGGCCTGAGGAGGATCGGGAGGATTATCAGTAGCATACAAATTTGCTGTACACATAAATATTGTAACAAAAACTAAAATTAGTGGACTAAGTGTTTTCATAATACAAATTTTAAAAATAAAAATCCCCTCCCGGAATAATCCGGAAAAGAGATTGTTTATGGGTTATTTATTAAGACTTTCCTGCTTGTAACCTTATTATTATAAGTTATTCTAATAATTAAAACAGCATTGGACTTATCTAAGAAAAACTTATCAATACCATGTGAAATCATATCCTTTTCCAAAAGATTCCTTCCCATAATATCATATATCTGAATATTATATTTTATACCCTGTTCGGGCAGTTTAACAAACACATGGTTTTCATTTGAATAGATATTAATATCTTTAAATGAAGGAGCATCTTCTATATGGGTAATCCCATAAAAATGCAGTTTAAACCTTTGATTATTATCAGAGGTGTTAGCCTGAAAAGTATAAATATCCGTTTCTCTCAAATCGACTATATTATCAGTAAATAAATCTTCCAGATAAATTTCCGAATTCAGATAAAAACTCTCCAACCCGTCCGGAATCAAATGATAAGTTGAATTAACGCCCGCCTTAAAGTTAAGGTCGATTGTCATACTTTCATAAACCGGAGGCAGGGTGTTGGTTGAAAAATCTTCGCCATTAATATTGGTCCATAGTTGCGGTGCCACCGACTGTCCGAACATTTTATGAGCATCATAATTCCATTCGAAAGCAATGTCGGCATCATCCCTGAAGGCGATATTTGCAGCATCATAAAATGAATTATCATCGTTATTGACAATGAGTTTTAATGTTTCCGTTTTATCATCGGATTCAGTATTTTTATAATTATTGGTAGTATTATGAACTCTGGAAGATTTTGGGATAGTAAAAGAGTTGGTAGAGCTACTCAGCTGAATAAAAAATCCATTTGTAGAAGGAATAATTCCGGAGGCAGAAACATCAATATAATTTCCCGCCGACTCATCGTAAACTTTTGCAACAGCACCAACATTAACCAAATTCCAATCGGCTGTTCCCCAATAAATTGCCGACGAAAAAGGATTGCCTATCAAATGCCATCCATCGCCCTTGGAGGGTGTTTTGCTGAGGTTATTAAAACTAATATCTGCATAATTCAACTCACCGCTAAAGGTATTGGTAACAGTAGAAGAATAAGCAACCATATATCCATATCCATTTTGAAAACTTGTCCCGGGAAAATTACCTCCTTTATAATTTCTCCACAGATAATCATCTTCGTCCCAGGCATACAGATCATCACTTGCTCCCGGCTCAAAGTCAGAGCCGGCGATTGTCATGGCACTTACCGGCGAGCTAATATAATGCCAGCCATCCCCCGCCCCGGCATAAGCCTCGAAATATCTGTTTACATTAACATTTCCGGAGGATGTGCCTTCAACTATTAGGGATGCGTTGCCTGTGGCGTCGGACTCTACAGTTAGAGAACCATTATTTGAGAGATTCCCTAAAATTGTTATTGCCTTGCCAACACTAACTGAAGCATTGCCGCTAACTGAAATATTCAAATCCTTGCATTTGGCAATTTCCGGTGATTGTAAATCTATAGTTATATTACCGTCAATTGTTACATCTACTTCAGAACCCGGAGAACCATTAGTCCAGTTGGAAGAGCCTACTGCATTACCTTCACTCCAGTTTCCTGTACCTGTCCATGAGGTTGATGATATAAGGTTTTGATACATTCCGTTTATTCCGGGAGAGCCAAAATCCGTTTCGCCACCCGCAGGGTTTGTGAAATTATTTTCTCTTAAAAAAGAGGTAGTCCAGTTTGAACCATCATTATTATCATCAATAGGTAAACCGGTAAAAATCATCGAAGCACCTGTGGGGTCAGGCCAGTTAATACTAACATTCCATTCAATACGGGCAATCTCACCAGCAATGTCTGATGTTAATATTATCTCATCTTCACTATTGCCCAAACTAAATCCGGAATATTCATAATCTAATGTAACTCCTCCATTTGTGGATGTTGAACCATTTCTACCTAATACAAGAAAGCCTCCTGCAGGCACTATCAAGGCTTCACCATTATTTATAGTATGGCTTTCCGAGCCTGCATCACTAATAACCCAACCTTCGATATCTATATCCGTATCAGTAGTATTATAAATTTCAAACCACTCTCCATCTGCATCACCCACATCATTTGGATTTTGCATTACTTCTGTTATAATAATATTTCCAAAATCATCGCTTACGGTATAAGTTTGTTCCGCTGATGTTGTTGAACCCGCATCATTATCTGTCGCATATATTTCATAATAAATTGTTGTTCCGTTTGATTGTGACGGTATATTTGAATCAATTTCATAAGTATCACCTGAAGAAACTGACATATTGATAATATTACCAAGAGAACCAGAAACTGTTCCCCAATGACATTC
>PKTA01000044.1 GCA_002869365.1 Marinilabiliales bacterium
AAAACTGCTGAAAAACATATAGTTAAAGGGACCTGATAAGGTAAAACGTTAGAGGTTCCGGGATCAATTCAGAAAGAGATTATATGAATTGTGGTGTTTTAAACAACCAGCCCGGTAACCCATTCCTATCAAGTTTCAAAATAAATAAGAATTATTTGAGGTTCAATTGAAATATTTTATACTTTTGCGCCTCCAAAAAAATAAGGGTAGCATTTTAAAATAATTAAAAAGTAATATGCCTACAATACAACAATTAGTAAAAAAAGGCCGTAAAAAGCTGGTAGAAAAGAGCAACTCTAAGGCTCTTGATGCATGTCCACAACGTCGTGGCGTTTGTGTAAGGGTTTACACAACAACACCAAAGAAACCTAACTCAGCAATGCGTAAAGTTGCAAGGGTTAGATTAACTAATGGTAAGGAAGTTAATGCTTATATTCCTGGAGAAGGTCACAACCTACAGGAGCACTCCATCGTTATGATTCGTGGAGGTCGTGTTAAGGATTTACCTGGAGTAAGATATCACATTATTAGAGGAGCACTTGACACTTCGGGTGTTGAAGGTCGTACTCAAAGAAGATCTAAATACGGAACTAAACGTCCTAAGAAGAAATAATAATAGCACTTAAAACAATCTTATATAATATAGAGATATGAGAAAAGCGAAACCAAAAAAACGCATAATACTTCCGGATCCAAAATTTAATGATGTTTTGGTGACAAAATTTGTAAACAATCTGATGTTGCAGGGAAAAAAGAGTACTGCCTACAAGATTTTTTATGTTGCCATGGATATCGTTGCTGAGAAATCAGGCGAAGATCCTGTTGAAGTATGGAAAAAAGGTTTAGCAAAGGTAACTCCAGCGGTAGAGGTTAGAAGCCGTCGTATTGGAGGTGCAACTTTCCAAATTCCATCAGAAATTCGTGCCGGACGTAAACAATCGATTGGCATGAAAAACCTTATTGGTTATGCACGCAAACGTCATGAAAAGACAATGGGTGAAAAACTGGCAGGTGAAATTTTGGCAGCTTATAAAGAAGAAGGAGCAGCCTTTAAAAGAAAAGAAGAAACACACAGAATGGCAGATGCTAACAAAGCATTCTCCCATTTTAGATTCTAAAAATATCAAACTAAAGAAAACTATACAACCAAATGGCATCACCAAAACAAATAACTAATTTAAGTCTTACCCGAAACATCGGGATTATGGCTCATATTGATGCTGGTAAAACTACTGTTACTGAACGTATTCTATTTTACACTGGTAAAAATTATAAAATTGGAGAAGTTCACGAAGGTGGCGCTACCATGGACTGGATGGTTCAGGAGCAGGAAAGAGGTATCACAATTACTTCTGCCGCAACAACTGTTTTCTGGGAACTTTTCAATAAAAAGCACAAAATTAATATTATCGACACCCCCGGTCACGTTGACTTCACAGTTGAAGTTGAAAGATCATTAAGGGTACTCGATGGAGCAGTTGCTCTGTTTTGTGCAGTTGGCGGAGTTGAGCCACAATCGGAAACAGTTTGGAGACAAGCTACAAAATACAAAGTACCACGTATTAGTTTCATTAATAAAATGGATCGTGCCGGTGCTGACTTTTTTGGTGTTATCGATCAAATTAAAGAAAGATTAGGAGCAAACCCTGTTCCAATTCAAATACCTATCGGTGCTGAAGATGATTTTAGAGGTGTAGTAGATCTTGTTAAAGACAAAGCATTTGTATGGGACGAAGAAGATAATGGAGTAACTATCAGAGAAATTCCAATTCCGGAAGACCTTGTTGACGTTACTTATAAATACAGAATGAAACTCATTGAAGGAGTTGCTGAAGAAAGTGATGAGTTGCTAGAAAAATTCATGGATGATCCGCATTCAATTACTGAAGTGGAAATGATCGATGTTATTAGAAAAGCAACACTGAACCAAACAATTACTCCTGTAATGTGTGGATCAGCATTTAAGAACAAAGGAGTTCAGATGCTTTTAAATGCTATTATCGAATTTTTACCAAGTCCTTTGGATGTTCCTCCTGTTGAAGGTATCAATCCTAAGACTGATAAAGTTGAAATTCGCACAGCAGATCCAAACGATAAATTTAGTGCACTTGCTTTTAAAATTGCAACCGATCCATTTGTAGGACGTTTATGTTTCTTCAGAGTTTATTCGGGAACACTAAAAGCAGGCTCATACGTATATAATGTATCAACTGGCAAGAAAGAAAGAATAAGCCGTATTATGCAGATGCATGCCAATAAACAAAATCCTCTTGAATTTATTGAAGCAGGAGATATTGGAGCCGCTGTTGGGTTTAAAACTATCCGTACAGGTGATACTTTAACTGACGAATCAGGACAAATTATCTTGGAATCTATTACTTTCCCTGAGCCTGTTATCAGTATAGCCATTGAGCCAAAAACACAAAAAGATATTGATAAAATGTCGGTAGCTTTAGCAAAACTTGCTGAAGAAGATCCAACATTTAAAGTTCGTACTGATGACGCATCAGGACAAACAATAATTTCAGGAATGGGTGAACTTCACCTTGATATTCTTGTCGACAGACTAAAGCGTGAGTTTAACATCGAATGTAACATCGGTCAGCCACAGGTTGAATATAAAGAAGCTGTTACATCCTATGTTACACACAAAGAAGTTTATAAGAAACAAACTGGAGGTAGAGGTAAATTTGCAAACATTGAGTTTGAAATTGGACCTAGACTTGATGGTGAAGAAGGTCTTGAGTTTATCGACGAAGTAAAAGGCGGAAACATACCAAGAGAATTCATTCCATCAGTTAAAAAAGGGTTTGAACTTGCCATGCATAATGGTGTATTGGCAGGCTTTAAAGTCGACAGTTTAAAAGTTAGACTCTTCGACGGATCATACCACGCTGTGGATTCAGACCAACTTTCATTTGAGATGGCAGCAAAAATTGGTTTTAAAACAGCCGCAAGAAAAGCTGAAACTAAACTACTTGAGCCTATCATGAAAATTGAGGTAGTAACTCCTGATGATCATTTGGGTGATGTTACTGGTGACTTGAACAGAAGAAGAGCAATACTTGAAAGTGTAGCTGCCAAGGTTGGCGGACAAGTGATAACTGCAAAAGTACCGTTGTCGGAAATGTTTGGTTATGTAACCGCATTACGTACAATTTCTTCGGGCAGAGCATCATCAAGTATGGAATTTCATTCATACGAACCTGCTCCAAACAACATTGCCGAAGCAGTTATCAAAGAAGTAAAAGGAATAATTAGCTAAACTATATAAAGGTGAGCCAAAGAATAAGAATTAAATTAAAGTCGTACGATCATAATCTGGTTGATAAATCAGCAGAGAAGATCGCAAAGTCGGTAAAATCGACTGGTGCAGTTGTAAGCGGCCCTATCCCGATGCCTACACACAAAAAGGTTTTCACGGTTAACCGTTCAACATTTGTTAATAAGAAGTCGAGAGAGCAGTTTGAACTAAGTACTTTCAAACGACTTATGGATGTTTACAACTCATCATCAAAAACAATTGATGCACTAATGAGACTTGAACTTCCAAGTGGTGTTGAAGTAGAGATTAAAGTTTAACAGTAACGGCTTAAAGAATTGTAGAAATGTCAGGATTATTAGGAAAAAAAA